>JBKOUP010000265.1:0-15520 GCA_046723495.1 Acidobacteriota bacterium | reverse complement strand
TCTCCGCGCCGGCATCGATCCAGGCGCGCGCGTCGGCGACGCTGCGCACGCCGCCGCCGACCTGCACGCGCAAGTCGCGCCGCGCCAGCCGCCGTACGACATCGACCTCGGCCGGCCTGCCGCTGCGCGAGCCTTCGAGGTCGACGACGTGCAGGCGCGAGCCGCGCGGGACGTCGAGCGTGTCGAGCACGGCCTCGGGATCGCCGTACGTCGTGACCAGCCCGAAGTCGCCGTGCTGGAGGCGGACGGCATTGCCTTGCAGCAAGTCGATCGACGGGATCACGTCCATGCCACGAAGTTCCTCAGGACCTGCAGGCCCGCCTTCGACGATTTCTCGGGATGGAACTGCACGCCGAAGACGCGCCCGTTCTGCACCGCGGCGACGAACGGGCCGCCATAGTCGGCGCGCGCCACGGCGTGCGGCGAGTCGAGCGCGGCGTAGGAGTTGACGAAGTAGTACGACGCCTCCGGCAGCAGCGCCGACGTCACCTTGTTCCAGCCGATCTGCGGCACTGGCAGCGGCCCCTCGAACTTGCGCACGTCGCCGCGCACGAGGCCGAGGCCGGGCGTGGTGCCCATCTCGTAGGAGACGTCGAAGAGCAGCTGGTGTCCGACGCAGATGCCGAGGAGCGACGCGCCGGCGTCGACGGCGCGCTTGATGGCGGCGTCGATCGCGTTCGACCGCAGCCACTGCATCGCCGCGATGAACGAGCCGACGCCGGGCAGGACGAGCTTGCGCGCGCTGGCGATCGCGTCCGCGTCTTTCGTGACGTGCAGGTCCGCGCCGGCCGCGCGCAGGGCGCGGGCGATGTTCGCGACGTTCGCGACGGGGGAGTCGATGAGGACGACGTTCATAGTTCTTACTTGGTTGTTAGTTCTTAGTTTTTCTAACAACTAAGAACTAAGAACTAACAACTAAATCACGCCCTTCGTCGACGGAATCCCCGTCCCCACAACCTGCTTCGCCTCCCGCAGCGCGATCGCGAACGCCTTGAAAATCGACTCCGCGGCGTGATGGCCGTTGCGTCCGCGGATCAGGTCGACGTGCACGTTGCAGGCGCACTTGTTCGCGAACGATTTGAAGAACTCCTCGACCAGGGCGAACGGAAAATCCTTGTGGATGAGGAGCATCTCTTTGTCGATCGGCACCTCGAAGACGAGGAACGGGCGGCCGGCGAAGTCGACGACGACGCGGGCCAGGGCCTCGTCGAGCGGCACGTAGGCGTGGCCGAAGCGGCGGATGCCGGCCTTGTCGCCGAGGGCCTGGGCGAAGGCTTCGCCGAGGACGAGGGCCGTGTCCTCGACCGTGTGGTGATAGTCGATGTGCACGTCGCCGGTGGCCACGACGTCGAGGTCGACCTTGCCGTGGCGGGCGATCACGTCGAGCATGTGCGAGAGGAAGCCGATCGGCGTCTCGATGCGCGAGCGCGTCCCGTCGCCGTCGAGGTTCAGCGTGACGGCGACGTTGGTCTCCTTCGTCGTGCGCGTGATGGTTGCAGTTCTCAAGCGACCTCCTTCAATGCCGCGAGCATGCGGTCGTTCTGCTCGGGCGAGCCGATCGAAATGCGCAGGCAGTTGGCCAGGCGCGGATAGCCGGAGACGTCGCGCACGAGGATGCCCCGCGCGAAGAGGGCCTCGAAGATCTCCTTGCTGCTGCGCTCCGCGCGGAAGGTGACGAAGTTCGCCTTCGTCGGGAAGAGCGTGATTCGCGGGATGGAGCGCATCGCGGCCACGACGCGGTCTCGCTCGCTGACGATGCGGGCGACGTTGGCGTCGCGCAGCGAACGGTTCTCGAGCGCGATCGTCGCGGCCATCTCGCTGATGGCGTTGAGCGAGTAGGGAAGCTTGACCTTGCGGATCTCGCGCGCGTTCTCGGCGGTCGTGGCCACCCAGCCGACGCGCAGCGCGGCCAGGCCCCACGCCTTCGAGAAGGTTGAGAAGGTGATGAGGCGCGGGTGCAGGGCGGGGAAGGTGTCGTTCGCGAAGTCGCCGTAGGCGCGGTCAAAGAGGACGATGGCGCCGCTGTCGATCAATTTCTGCAAGCCTCCCTCGGGGAGCACCCCACCGGTCGGATTGTTCGGCGAGCAGACGATGATGACCGCTGTCGCGCCGGTGTCCTCACCGGCCGTAAGGGCGGCGTCCCGCCGCCGCAGCACTCCGAGGATTTGCTCGAGCGGCAACAGCCCCGAGTCCGGCTCGAACTCGATCGGCATCGGCAGCCCCCCCGCGATCGTCACCAGCTTCTCGTAAAGCGTGAACGTCGGCCGCGGGAAGATCACTGGCGTTCCCGGCCCGACGAAGGCGCCGATCGTCGCCGCCAGCAGCTCGTTCGAGCCATTGCCGACGTGGATGTTCTCCGGCGTCAATCCGTACGCCTTTGCAAGCGCATCGCGGAGCGCCTGCGATTCGAAGTCGGGATAGATGTTCCACGGCCGTTCCACGGCGCGGGCGAGGACCTGCTCCTTCAGCGCCCGCGGCCAGTCGTACGGCGACTCGTTCTGATTGAGCTTGACCTCGGCCTCGCGCAGCTCGAGCGTGTAGGCGGTCATGGCCGCTACGACGCTGCGAGACATACGTCCCTCCTGGCGGCCATCGACTTGGCGTGGTTCGGCAGCCCTTCGAACGCGGCGATGCGCTCGCCGAGCGGCGCGATCGCCGCCAGCTCCTCGGCCGTGAGCGAGACGACGTTCGAGCGCTTCACGAAGTCGTACACGCCGAGGGGCGAGAAGAAGCGCGCGCTGCCGGCGGTGGGAAGGACGTGGTTCGAGCCGACGACGTAGTCCCCCGCCGCTGGCGGCGACGACGCTCCGCAATAAATCGCCGCGCAGTTCTGCGCCTTCTCGGCGATGGCCTCGGCGTCGCGCGCGTGGATCGAGAGGTGCTCGGGGGCGATGCGGTCGGCGATCGCCACCGCCTCGTCGAGCGAGTCGACGACGAAGGCGATGGCGCGATCGGGCATCGCCTCCGCCAGCGCGTGCGAGGTCGTCAGCAGGATGACCTCGGAGTCCGGCCCGTGCTCCGCCTGCGCGAGCAAGTCGGCGATCACGAGCGTCGCGTCGGCCGAGTCGTCGGCGATGACGATCAGCTCCGTCGGCCCGGCGGTCATGTCGATGCCGACCTCGCCGATGAGGCGCGTCTTCGCCGCCGTCACGTAGGCGTTCCCCGGCCCGACGATCTTGTCGACGCGCGCCAGCGACTCCGTGCCGAGCGCCGCCGCCGCCACCCCCGCCGCCCCGCCGCAGCGGTAGATCTCGGCGATGCCGAGGCGGTTGCAGACGTAGTGCAGCTCGTCGCGATCGGCGGCCGCGGGCGTGGTGATGCAGACGATCTCCTCCACCCCGGCGATGCGCGCCGGCACCGCCGTCATCATCAGCGTCGAGATGTACACGGCCCGCCCGCCCGGCACGTAGCAGCCGACGCGGCGGATCGGGCGCACGCGGTGCGCGACCGGGCCCCACCGGTACGGCTGCGGCAGTTGCGGGCGGTGGCAGGCCTCGATGCGGGCGAGGGCGGTGTCGATGGCCTCGCGGATGCCGTCGTCGATCGTCACGCTGCGCGGCGCGACTTTGATGACATCGAGCGTGACCTTGTCGAACTTCGCAATCTGCTCCGCGACGAACGCGTCGCCGCGCGCGCGGACGCCGGCGATGATCGCCTCGGCCACGCGCAAAGCGTTCTCGTTCGAGGCGTTGCGGCGCTCGACGATCTCGCGCAACGCCGCCTCGCCCTCAGGGGAGTTGGCTTTGAAGACTCGCATGTTTCGCTTCCTCGATCCGCGCGATGAGCTCCCGGATCCGCTTCTGCTCCGTGTGAAAAACGTTCTTCCCGACGATGAGCCGCGGCGAGATCTCCGCCACCTCGTCCTGCAGCTCCAGCTTGTGCACGCGCACCGTCTCGCCGGTCTCGACGAGGTCGATCACGTGCGTGGTCAGCTCCAGCACCGCCGCGAGCTCGACCGAGCCGCCGAGGGGGACGATCTCCGCGCGCATCCCGCGGGACTCGAGATATTGCCGGGCCATGCGCGGGTACTTCGTGGCGATCTTCGTCAGCGGCGGCGCGCCCGGCGCGGCGATGAGCATCATCCGGCAGCGACCAAAGTCGAACTCGATCGGCTGATAGGCGCTGCAGTCGTGCTCGAGGATCTGATCGAGCCCGGCCACGCCGACGTCGGCGGCGCCATGCTCGACGTACACCGGCACGTCGCAATCCTTGACGAAGATCCACTCGATGTCCCCGCGCTTGAAGACGAGCTTGCGCGTGGCCAGGTCGCGCTCGTCCGGCACGTCGTAGCCGGCGGCGCGGAAAACGGCGAGCGCCTTGTCCTGAAGTCGTCCCTTCGGAATCGCAATTCGCATCGTCAGTTCTCGTAGGGGGCAGAGCGCAGGGCGGAGGGCGCAGATGTTGTTCTCGCGAACGCACGACCTGCGCCCCGCCCCCTGCGCCCTGCCCCCTGTTTCGGAATCGCAATTCGCATCATCAGTCCAGGTCGTCGATGGTGAAGGTGAAGCCGATCGCCGCGGCCGCCGTGCCGAAGCGCCCGTAGAGGTTGTCGTAGCGTCCGCCCTGGGCGACCTTGCGCCGTCCGCCATTGGCGTAGACGCGGAAGCGGATGCCGGTGTAGTAGCCGGGCTCCTCGTCGACGTCGTCGAGGTGGAGGACGAAGCCGTCGTCCGGCACGGCGCCGGCGATCGCGCGCAGCCGCGCCGCCGCCTCGGGGGCGAACGGCGCGACGTCGTCGATCGTCGCCGCGCCGCCGATCAACTTGCCGACGACGTCGCGGCGGTCGTCGGGGACGCCGTCGTTCATCCGCTTGGCCACGAGCGCCGCGCGCACGGCCGTCGAGCCGAGGGACGTGACGATGGACGTGTCGTTGTAGACGATCGTCGGCCGCGCGCCGGAGTCGCGCACGAGCTCCGCGGCGAGGCGGAGCATCTCGACGTCGGCGTCGACGGAGCCGTCGCCGACGATCTCCGCGCCGATCTGGAAAAGCTCGCGGTTCGCGCCGAGGCGGGAGGCCTCGAAGCGAATGACGTCGCCGCGGTAGAAGATGCGCAGCGGCAGCTCCTCGGCGGTCATCGACGGCGCGAGCGCCCGCGCCAGCATCGGCGTGAAGTCGGAGCGGATGCCGACGAGGTCGCCCTCGCGGTCGACGAAACGATAGCTCTGGCGGACGGAGTTGCGATCCGCAAACGGCGCGTACGGGTCGGCGTAGTCGATGATCGGCAGGACGACCTCGGCGAAGCCGGCGCGCTCGAGCGCCGCGACGAAGCGCGTCTCCACGCGCCGCCGCCGCGCCGTCTCCTCGATCAGCAGCGGCCGGACGCCCGTCGGATATCTCAGTTTCGCAGCCATCAAATCAAAAACCCCTTCCCGCGTCGGAGAAGAGGCTTCGTCGTGCTGCGTTCGCTCGTCGGCGCCCCTTCCCATCGGCGGGGCGCACGCGTGGCACCCGACCGTCAGTGGTGGTGATGGTGGTGGTGCACGTGAGCGTTCGTGTTCATTCGCGAGTCGCAGAGTACAGACGGGGAGGGGAGGTGTCAAATTCCCGGAGTCGCAATGTGGGGCGGGATTCATCCCGCCCGCGCGGACTGAAGTCCGCGCCACACATGCGGTTCAGCACTCAGCACTTACAATGCCGCCCGCATGACCCTCGACGAACAACTCTCCTTCCTCGCCAAGGGCGCCGTCGACCTCATCGAGCGCGCGGACCTCAAGGCGAAGCTTGCGCGCGGGAAGCCGCTCACCGTCAAGGTCGGCTTCGACCCGACCGCGCCCGACATCCACCTCGGCCACACCGTCGTCATGCGGAAGATGAAGCACTTCCAGCAGCTCGGGCACCGCGTCATCTTCCTCATCGGCGACTTCACCGGCATGATCGGCGATCCCACCGGCAAGAAAGCGACGCGGCCGCCGCTGACGACGGCGGAGATCCTCCAGAACGCCGAGACCTACAAACAGCAGGTCTTCAAGATCCTCGACCCCGTCAAGACCGAGGTCATGTTCAACAGCGAGTGGCTCGGCGCCCTCGGCTCCGAGGGAATGATCCGCCTCGCCGCGAAGGCGACGCTCGCGCGCATCCTCGAGCGCGACGACTTCCGGCGCCGCTGGGAGGCGCATCAGCCGATCGCCCTGCACGAGCTCCTCTACCCGCTCGCGCAGGCGTACGACTCCGTCGCCCTCAAATGCGACGTCGAGATGGGCGGCACCGACCAGCTCTTCAACCTCCTCGTCGGGCGCGATCTCATGCGCGAGTACGGACTCGAGCCGCAGGTCGTGCTGACCATGCCACTCCTCGAAGGCCTCGACGGCGTCGAGAAGATGTCGAAGTCCCTCGGCAATTACATCGGCATCAGCGAAGAGCCGGGCTCGATGTTCGGCAAGGCCATGTCGATTTCGGACGAGCTGATGTGGAAGTACTACCTCCTCTGCACCGACCTGACGCCCGCGGAGATCGACGCACGCAAGAGCGAAGGCCGGCCGATGGAGGCGAAGCGCGCGCTGGCCAAGTCGATCATCCGCGACTTCCACAGCGACGCGGCGGCCGAGGAGGCCGACGCCGAGTTCCGGCGCGTCTTCAGCGAGCGCCAGGCGCCGGCGGAGATCGACGAGGTCACGCTCCCGGCCTCGGCCGAGAAGCAGTTCCTGACCAAGATCATCGTCGCCGCCGGCCTGGCCGAGACGAACAAGGAGGCGCAGCGCCTCGTCGCCCAGGGCGGAGTCCTCGTCGACGACGCCAAAATCGACGACTCCCGCGCCACCATCGAGGCCGCCGCCGGCAAGAGCTATCTATTAAAGGTAGGGAAGCGCCGCTTCGCCCGCGTCACTTTCGCGTGAAAACATGAAGGGCCGCCTCGCGGCGGCCCCTCACGTCACCCTCGGCGGGGACCGGATCTACTTGACCGCGGCCGGTATCGTGATGATCTCGGTCACGCCGTCAACCGTCACCTTCAGCTTGAGCGAGAGCGTCGTCCCGCGCAGCGTCGAGGACGGCGCCCACTCGATCTCGCCCTTGTCGTCGAGCAGGAGGATGTCCTTGATGCTCTGGTCGACCAGCTCGACCTTCACGTTCGCGGCCGGCTTGCCGAGCACGACGACGTGGAAGTAGTTCGGGAAGCCGATCGTGTAGAGGTCGATGGGGTGGTCGAGCACGCCGTCGTTGTTGGCGTCATTCACATCGAGCACGCCGTCGCCGTTGAGGTCGACGCCGAACGCGATGTGGGTGTCGGCATGCGCGCGCACGCCAGGGACGAACGTCGGATCGCCGCTGCCGTTGTTGATGGCGCTGCCGTAGGCGACGACTTTGCCCTTCGTGACGTTGGCGTAGACGACGTCGCCGTCAGCGGGCGTGGCGCCGAGGAGCGTGGAGACGCCGCCGTTGTACTGGAACTGCGTGCCGCCGGTGTAGTCGACGTCCTTCGTCGCGGCGATCGTGCCGTCGGTGCGGATGAGCTCCCAGCGCACCGAGGCGTCGTTCACGGCGTAGGCGCCGAAGTTGAAGCGGAAGTCGGTGGCCGAGGCCGGGCCTTCGAGGATGGCGAGGTCGCCGGCGGCCGAGGCTTCGTCGGCGTTCACGGCGGGGATGTCCTGTCCGAAGATGCCGTTCGACGAGGTGTTGAACGTGCGCGAGGTCACGGCCAGGTTGCCGGCGTGCGCCTCGTCAACGTCGATGGTGATCGCGCCGGTGCCGCTGTCGAGGCCGAAGACGTTCTTGACGATGTCGGCGGTCGTGACGGTGGCGCGGGCGGCGATGGTCGCCGATTTCGCGGCCGAGGTGCCGCTGGCGTCGTGGTATCGCATGGTGATGTCGACCGGCGCGGAGGCGGCGTTGTGCACGATCAGCTCGGACGACCAGCGGCTGCCCGCGGCGCCCGGGCCGGTGCCCGCGGCGGGAACGATGATGGTGGCGGCGCCGGCCGTGAGGGGCAGCAGCGCTAGGGCTAGGACTCCGGGAATGCGCTTCAACATCTTTTCTCTCCTTGTGTGTACCGTCGTTTCGAGCCGTTGATACGCGCCGGAGAGAATGAGTGTCTATATGTTTTATGTGATTAGAGCATGAGAATTGGTGATGATAAATCGATACACAAATCGCATCAGGTCACAGGGGACAGGGGATGGGTAACAGGTTGTCGATGGCTGATACGTGTGATCTCGCGAAAACGTCACTGTGACCCGTCCCCTGCGCCCTGTCTCCTCGTCAGATATAGTCCCGCGCGCCATGCCCATCCCTCTTCTCGACCTCAAACAGCAGTACGCCGCGATCCGCGACGAGGTCCTCCGCGTCACGAACGAGGTGTACGAGTCGCAGATGTTCATCCTCGGCAAGCGCGTCGACGAGTTCGAGCGCGACTTCGCCGCCTACTGCCAGAGCAAACACGCCGTCGGCGTCTCCTCCGGTACCGACGCTCTGCTCGTCGCGCTCATGGTCCTCGGCGTCAAGCCGGGCGACGAGGTCATCGTCCCGGCCTACTCGTTCTTCGCCACCGCCGGCGTGGTCGACCGCCTCGGCGCCGTGCCGGTCTTCGTCGACATCCGCCTCGACGACTACAACATCGACCCCGCGCAGATCGCCGCGCGCATCACGCCGAAGACGCGGGCCATCATGCCCGTGCACCTCTACGGCCAGTGCGCGGCGATGGAGGAGATCAACGCCATCGCCCGCCGGCACGAGATCCCGGTGGTCGAGGACGCGGCGCAGGCGGTGGGCGCGGAGTACGACGGCGTCCGCGCCGGCGCCCTCGGCGCGATGGGCTGCTTCTCGTTTTTCCCGTCGAAGAACCTCGGCGCGTTCGGCGACGCCGGCGCAGTGACGACGAACGACGACGCGCTCTACGACCGCCTCGTCGACTTCCGCGTCCACGGCATGCGCCCGAAGTACTACCACCGCTACGTCGGCGGCAACTTCCGCATCGACGCGCTGCAGGCGGCGATTCTCCACGTGAAGCTGGCGCACCTCGACCGCTGGAGCGAAGGACGGCGGCGCAACGCCGAGATCTACAACGAGCTGTTCGCGAAGTCGGGCGTGGGCGACCGCGTGATCCTGCCGCAGGAGCTGCCGCGGCGCCGGCACATCTACAACCAGTACATCGTGCGCTTCGCCGAGGGGCAGCGCGACCAGGTCATGAACCACCTGAAAAGCGTAGGGATCGGATGCGAGGTCTATTACCCGCTGACGCTGCCGCAGCAGGAATGCTTTCGCGACTGCATGCCGAGCGCGAGGGACGCGTTCCCAAACTCGGATGCGGCGGCGCGAGAGACGCTGGCGATTCCGATCTTTCCCGAGCTGACGAAAGAGCAGTTGGCCGAGGTGGTGCAAGCGATCGTCAAGGCGCTGTGATCCCTCTTCGCCAGACCTTGCCCACCGCGACGACTCCGCTCGTCACGCGCACCCTCGTCTTCGTCAACACCGCCCTCTTCGTCGCCCAGATCGTCCTCGGCGCGCGCACCGAGCCGCTCATCGACGCCTTCGGCTTCATCCCCGCGCGTTTCGTCCATCCGGCCGCCTTCGGCGCGACGCCCCTCCACGTTTGGCTCACCCTCGTCACCTCGCTTTTCCTCCACGGCGGCTTCGTCCACCTCTTCGGCAACATGATCTACCTCTGGATCTTCGGCGGCGCGGTGGAGGACGCGCTCGGGCACCTGCGCTACCTCGTCTTCTACGTCGTCTGCGGTGCGGTCGGCAGCCTCACGCACACGGCGCTCTTCGCGCAGTCGATCGTCCCCTCCGTCGGCGCGTCGGGGAGCATCGCCGGGATCCTCGGCGCGTTCCTCGTGCTGCGGCCGCGGGCGCGCATCGTCACGCTCTTCCCGCTCGTCGTCTACTGGGCGATGGCGGAGATCCCGGCCGTCATCTTCCTCCCGGTCTGGTTCGGGCTGCAGTTCTTCAACGGCGCGCTGGCGCTGGCGGCGGCGCAGCGGACGCAGGAGGTCGTCGGCATCGCCTGGTGGGCGCACGTCGGCGGCTTCGTCTTCGGCGCGCTCGTCGGGGCGGGGGCGCGGCTGGCGAAGCGCCGGGTATGATGCGCGGGCCATGCATGTGCTCGTCACCGGCGGTGCCGGTTTCATCGGATCGCACATCGCCGACGCCTTGATCGCGCGCGGCGACCGCGTCACGATCGTGGACGACCTCACCACCGGCGACCGGGCCAACGCCAATCCGCGCGCGGAGCTGCGGGTGATGGACATCCGCGACGTGAGCGAGGCGCCGTACGACGCGATCGTCCATCAGGCCGCGCAGATCGACGTGCGCAAGTCCGTCGCCGATCCGGCGCTCGACGCCGAGATCAACGTCGTCGGCAGCATCCGCCTCCTCGAAGCCGCGGCGAAGAGCGGCGTGAAGCGCTTTGTCTTCGCTTCGAGCGGCGGCGCGATCTACGGCGAGCCGCTCGAAGTGCCGCAGACCGAGAGCCATCCGACGAATCCGCTCTCGCCGTACGGCTGCGCGAAGCTCTGCGTCGAGCACTACATGGGCTTGTATTCGACGCTCGCTTGTGTCGCGCTGCGTTACGCGAACGTCTACGGCCCGCGGCAGAACGCGAAAGGGGAGGCGGGCGTGATCGCGATCTTCGCGCCGCGCATGTGGGCGGACGAGGAGGTCACGATCAACGGCAGCGGCGGGCAGACGCGCGACTTCGTCTACGTCGACGACGTCGTGGCCGCAAACCTGGCCGCGCTCGACGGCGATCTCCACGGCGCCTTCAACGTCGGCACCGGCGTGGAGACGTCGATCAACGAGCTGCACGCGATGATGGCTCGTATTACCGGCGCGCAACGTCCGCCGCGGCACGCGCCGGCGAAGCCGGGCGAGCAGTTGCGCAGCGTGCTGGATGGCTCGCGGTTGCGGACGCTCGCGAATCTGAACGCGCCGGTCGCTCTCGAAGACGGGCTGCGACGTACGCTAGAGTGGTTTCGTACCGGGCTCTCAGCTGTCAGCTCTCAGCTCTCAGCCCCGCCCTCCCCTGAGAGCTGAGAGCCGAGAGCTGAGAGCTGAGAGCCAGAAAATGATCATGACCCGCAGCCCGCTCCGCATCAGCCTCGGCGGCGGCGGCACCGATCTCCCTTCGTATTACGAGCGCTTCGGCGGCGCGCTCATCGCCGCGGCCATCGACCGCTACGTCTTCGTCACCATCAGCCGGCCCTTCACGCCCGGCATTTTTCTCAAGTACTCCGACATCGAGCACGCCCCGGCCGTCGACGACGTCCGCCATCCGATCATCCGCGAGGCCTTGCGCATGATCGGCCTGCGCACGCCGCAGATCGAGATCACTACGCTCGCCGACCTCCCGGCCGGGACCGGGCTCGGCTCCTCCGGCTCGTTCACCACCGCGCTGATCCGCGCGCTCTACCAGCACCGGCGGCGCCTCTTGCATCCGAGCGAAGTCGCGCGCATGGCCTGCGAGATCGAGATCGAGCGGCTGCGCGAGCCGGTCGGCAAGCAGGACCAGTACATCGCCGCGTACGGCGGCATCACCTGCTTCGACTTTCATCCCGACGGCACCGTCGAGGCCCGGCCGCTGGCCATCAGCATGGACACGCTCTTCGACCTCGAGGACAACCTCCTCCTCTTCTTCACCGGCTTCGCGCGCTCGGCGGGGGCGCTGCTGCGCGATCAGAAGCAGCGCTCCGAGGAGCTCGACCCGGCCATGCTCGAGAACCTGCACTACGTCAAGGAGCTCGGCGAGCGCAGCCGGCGCGCGCTCGAGGCGGGCGACTGCCGCGGCTTCGGCGCGCTGATGCACGAGCATTGGGAGCACAAGAAGCGGCGCTCGGCGGCGATGAGCAACCCGCAGATCGACGAGTGGTACGAGCTCGGCCTGCGCCACGGCGCCCTCGGCGGCAAGCTCGTCGGGGCCGGGGGCGGCGGGTTTCTCATGTTCTACGCCGAGGACCGGGCGCCGCTGCGGCAGGCCATGAGGCGGGCGGGACTGGAGGAAGTGCGCTTCCGCTTCGACTTCGAGGGAACGAAAGTGCTGTTGTCGTAAGTTGAAGATACGTCATCCTGAGACGCGAAGACGGCGAAGGATCTCAAGCTGCGAAGTCTGAGATCCTTCGCTTTGCTCAGGATGACGGCGGGGCGATGACCGAATTCGTCAAACAGCATTTGAGCGAAGCGGCGGAGATCCTCGGCCGCTTCGACGTCGACGCCAACGAGCGCACGGCCGCGCTCCTGGCCGGCGTGCGCGAGCGCGGCGGGCGGCTCTTTCTCCTCGGCGTCGGCGGCAGCGCCGCGAACTGCTCGCACGCGGTGAACGACTTCCGCAAGATCTGCGGCATCGAGGCCTACGCCCCGACCGACAACGTCGCCGAGCTCACGGCGCGGACGAACGACGAGGGATGGCCGTCCGTCTTCGTCGAGTGGCTGAAAGTCAGCAGGCTGCGCGCGGACGATGCCGTGCTGGTGTTCTCGGTGGGTGGGGGAGATGCGGAGCGCAACGTCAGCGCGAACCTCGTCACCGCCCTGCAGCACGCCAAGAGCGTCGGCGCGAAGATCGCCGGCGTCGTCGGGCGCGACGGCGGCTACACCGCGCGCGTCGCCGACGCCTGCGTCATCGTCCCGACCGTCAACGCCGCCAGCGTCACGCCGCACACCGAGGCGTTCCAGGCCGTCATCTGGCACCTCCTCGTCTCGCATCCGAAGTTGAAGGTTGCCCAGACGAAGTGGGAGTCGACGCGATGACGCGCGCCGTCTTCCTCGACCGCGATGGCGTCCTCAATCACGCCGTCGTGCGCGATGGCAAGCCGCATCCGCCCGCCGACGCCGCGGCGATGACGATCGTCGCCGGCGCCGCCGACGCGCTGCTGCGCCTGCGCGAGCGCGACTTCCGCCTCATCGTCGTCACGAACCAGCCCGACGTCGCCCGCGGCACGAAGCGCCGCGACGCCGTCGAGGCCATGAACGCCAAGCTCCGGGCCGCGCTGCCGGTCGACGAGGTCGTCGTCTGCTTCCACGACGGCGACGCCTGCGACTGCCGCAAGCCGAAGCCGGGTGCGCTGCTCGACGCCGCGCGCCGCCACGGCATCGACCTCTCGCAGTCCTTCATGGTCGGCGACCGCTGGCGCGACATCGAGGCCGGCCAGCGCGCCGGCGTGCGCTGCCTCTTCATCGATCACGGGTACGATGAGCGGCAGCCCGACGGCGCGTTCGTGCGCGTCGACTCCATCGTGCGGGCGGCGGAGGAGATTCTGCGGATGAGCGAGCGGCCGAGCGTCGATGCCCTGAAGGTCAAGATCTTCGCCGACGGCGCCGACCGGGACGGCATGCTGGAGATGTACGCGCAGCCGTACATCAAAGGCTTCACCACGAATCCGACGCTGATGCACAAGGCCGGGCTGACCGACTACCGCGCCTTTGCGCAATCCGTTCTCGAAGTCATCCGCGACCGTCCGATCTCCTTCGAAGTTTTCTCCGACGAGATTCCGGAGATGGAGCGGCAGGCCCGCGAGATCGCCCGCTGGGGCGACAACGTCTACGTCAAGGTCCCGATCACGAACACGCGCCGTGAGTCGACGGTCGGCCTCGTGCGCCGCCTCTCGAACGACGGCGTGAAGGTCAACGTCACGGCCATGATGACGCTCGAGCAGGTGCGCGACATCGGCGCGGCGGTGAAGGACGGCGCGCCGTCAAACGTCTCCGTCTTCGCCGGGCGTATCGCCGACACCGGGCGCGATCCGGTGCCGCTCATGGCCGAGGCGGTTAGGATTTTGCGCGACGCGCCGCGGGCGGAGCTGATCTGGGCCAGTCCGCGCGAGCTGCTGAACATCTTTCAAGCGGACGCCATCGGCTGTCACATCATCACCGTCACGAACGAGATCCTGAAGAGGCTGGCACTCGTCGGAAAGGATCTCGGCGATTACTCGCTCGATACCGTGAAAATGTTTTTCGACGACGGGCAAAAGGCTTGCTTTAAACTTTAGGTCAGCCCATGCGACACGTCGTCGCCGTTGCGCTTTTTCTCTCCAGCGTGACCGTCCATCTCTTCGCCGGTCCGGTCGTCGGCTTCACCGTGTCGGGCTCCGTCGCGTACAACGGCGTACCGTTCACCTTCACGGTGCGCGCGGTCGACGGCGCCGGCGACACGGCCACCGGCTACCTCGGCACGATCCATTTCACCAGCGACGATCCGGCCGCTGTTCTCCCCGCCGACTACACCTTCACTGCCGCCGACGCCGGCGTGCACGGTTTCTCGGCGACGCTGCACGGCAACAACGCCACCCATGGAATCACCGTGACCGACGTCGCGAACGCCTTCCTGCACGGGACCGCCGCGTATCGCGTCTACGATCCGAGCGTCGTGGCCTGGTTCGCCGCCTCCCTCCCGCACCCGACGGTGGCGCGAGAGACGTCGGTGCCGTTCGTCCTCACCGCGCAGAACAGCCAAAATCAGACGATGACGGGGTATCGCGGCACCGTCCATTTCTCGGCGAGGGATTGGACGGGGGCGGCTGACAGCTCCGTCACGCTGCCGGCGGACTACACCTTCACGGCCGCCGACAACGGCACGCACACGTTCAGCGTCGTTTTCCATCGCGGCTACCTCCACACCGTCGAGGCTGACGACATCGCCACGGGCGCCGGCGGCGCGGACGACACGAACGTCATCTGCCCCGACATCACCGTTTCGGCGACGAACAACGGCCCGATGTGTCCCGGCGCGCTCGTGACGCTCACGGCCCTGACCAACGCGCAGAGCCCGTCCTTCAACTGGCACCTCGCGCACGGCGGCGGAGGTCTCGTGCTTTACGGGCAGAGCGTGAGCACGAACGTGTCGGGGCTGTGGGAGGTCTACATGACCGACGACGCCACCAGCTGCACGGCGGCGGCGCAAACGCTCGTCGAAACGGCGCCGCCGCCGGCGATCGATGCGCCCGAGACGGCCAGCGGCGATTTCACCGCCACCATCGCACACGATTCCAACGGCCCGTACAGCGACATCGCCTGGACCGTGACGAGCGGCGGCAGCATCGTCGGCGGGCAGGGCACGGCGACGGTGACGATCCATCCCGATCCGGCGGCGACGGGGGTTTACTTTGCCGTCGCCGCGACGCGGACGTCGACGGCATGCCGCATGAGCGGGAGCGCCGTGACGCGCATCGTCGCTCCGCCGCTTTCCGCCGCCATCTCGACGAGCGGCAGCGTCTGTCCGCAGGCGAACGCCTCCGCCTCCGTTCCCGCCGGCGGCACGGGCGCGGCCTATTCGTGGACCGTGACGAACGGCACGATCGTCTCGGGGCAGGGGACGCCGAACATCGTCTTCAGCGCTCCCGCGAGCGGCGTCGTGCAGATCTCGGCAACCGTGACGCGCGGCGCGGACTCGGCCACCGGCCTCGCCGCCGTGCCGGTGAATGCGCCGGCAGCGACGCTCGAACCGGACACCGCCGGCCCGATCTGCGCCGGCCACACCGCCACGATCATCGTCGGGCTCTCCGGAACCGCGCCGTTCACGATCGTCTGGTCCGACGGATGGTCGGAGAGCGGGATCACGGGCAATACGACGTCGCGGCAGGTCGCGCCACAGGCCACGAC
>JBKOUP010000242.1:0-7008 GCA_046723495.1 Acidobacteriota bacterium | reverse complement strand
GACGAAGAACGTGCCGGCGTCGATTGCCGAGGCGCTGAGAGAGACGGAGAAGAAGAAAAAGACGTAACATCACCCCATGCCGGGACTAGCACTCATCGCCGCCGTAATCTTCGGTCTCTACGTGCTCAGCTCCATCAAGATCCTCCCGGAGTACGAGCGCGGCGTGATCTTCCGGCTCGGACGATTGCTGCCGGAGGCGAAGGGGCCGGGGCTCTTCCTCGTCTTCGCGCCGATCGACCGGATCGTCCGCATTTCGCTGCGGCAGGAGGCGTTCGAAGTGCCGCCGCAGGACATCATCACCCGCGACAACGTCACGCTGAAGGTCAACGCCGTCGTCTTCCTGCGCGTGATCGAGCCGCGGCGCGCCGTCGTGGAGGTCTTCGACTACCGCTACCAGACCTCGCAGTTCGCGCAGACGACGCTGCGCTCGGTCCTCGGCGAGGTCGAGCTCGACGAGCTCCTCGCGCACCGCGACAAGCTGAACACGAGCATCCAGGCCATTCTCGACCAGCACACGGAGCCGTGGGGCGTGAAGGTCGTCAACGTCGAGGTCAAGCAGGTCGACCTGCCGGAGTCGATGCTGCGGGCCATGGCCAAGCAGGCCGAGGCCGAGCGCGAGAAGCGCGCCAAGTTGATCCACGCCGAGGGCGAGTTCGCGGCCTCGCAGCGCCTCGCCGACGCGGCCAAGGTGCTGGCCACCGAGTCGACGGCACTGCAGCTCCGCTACCTGCAGACGCTGACGGAGATCGGCGTGGAGAAGAACACCACGATCGTCTTCCCGCTGCCGATCGACATCATCGCAGGCCTGGGGAGACTGCTCAACAAAGAGCAATGACCGAGCTGGTGATGCTCGAGGCGTCGCTGTTCCAATTGCAGGCAGCGATGCGGCCGGAGCTCGAGCTGGCCGTCAGCGTGCTGGCGAACGCGATCGCGCGCGCGCGCGACGAGCTCAATGCCGCGCGTGCCCGCGACATCGAGTTCGCGCTGAACGACGTCGCCGAGGCCGCCGACAACCTCTCCGCGGCGGACGCCGACGTGGTCCTTCCGATTCTCGACGCGATGCGCGCCGACGTCGCGGCGCTCAAGGCCGCGACGCCGCTGCCAGCCAACATCGTCGCCGTGATCGGCACGGTGCGCGCGAGGCTGACGACGCGAAGGGACGCCATCGAGCGGCGAGACGGCAGCAGCGCCTCACTCGGGCCCACGGACGAGCTGTCGTACGTCGTCCTCGAATTGCGAGCGGATCTCGCCAGGGCGGGCTTCGACACGCCCGCGCTCGACGCCTTCCTCGCACGGCCGGAGACGCTGCCGCTTCACATCATCGTCGACATCCTCGACGAGCTCGAGGTCATTGCGACGTAGGCGGCGCCGCGGCCCCCGTCACTGTTCCCGCCGGCGCATCGGTCGAGGCCTTCTCCGGCACCTTGAAGCCAAGATACGTTCCCGAGCTGATGCCCATGAGGCCGAGCAGCGTGGCGCTGAACTGCGGCATCTCCAGGTTGTGGTAGACCGAGGCGATGAAGATCACGCCGAGAATCAGCGTCCAGGCGAACATCTGGAAGCGGTGCAGGCTGATGCCGGTGGGGTCGCTCATCACGTCGCGGAGGAACCCTTCGCTCTTGTCCGTCGACACCGGCGTCGGCTTGTTCTGATCGATCAGCGTGGCGCCGAGAGCCGTAGCCGCGCCGATGCCGATCAGGGCCAGCACCGATTCGGTGATGGTGTCGAGCTCGTCGTTGATCAGCCAGAGAAAGACGTACGCGGCGATGACGAGGAAGAACCAGAACGACATCTGGAACAGCGACAGCGAATACGGCCGCTGCGCCGGCGGCACCGAGGGGCTGCCGCTGCGGATCAGGCTCGTGCGCCGGCAGAGCATGATGAAGACGACGAGCATGACGCCGATGAGCACGAGGAAGGCCCAGAACTGCCGCGGCGGAATGACCTGCAGCTCGATCTCCATCGGCGGGCCGATCGTATTCTGCGAGTCGGGGCCGACCGTGACGCTGACGAGATGCGTGAAGCCGCGCGGGCTTCCGAGCAAGGAATGCCAGGCGTTGTCGGATTCGGGCGTCCGCAGAATTCGGTAGCGGATGTGGCCGGCGAGGCGGTCGCACGACTCCGGCTTCAGTCCCTTGATCGGCATCCCGTCGAGGAAGAGGACGATCTGCGCGCAGTCGTTGTTCGCTTTCGCCACCAGCGAGCTGAAATTGTTCACGTGGATCGAAATGCGGTCGTCGAGGCCGGCCAGGTTCCAGTCGCTGCGGTTGTAGCCGTGCACGTACGACATCGACGCCGGCTGGGTGGGGTCGTGCTTGTCGTACGTCGGCGGCGCGCCGGGCGGCTCGTTCGTACCGACCTCTTTCGCGGTCGTCGTCTGCCCGAATGCCGCGGCGCAGACGGAGACCGACATTGCCAGGAGCACCACACAAATTTTGCGCATAGCCGTATTTTAGAACCGGTAACGGATTCCGATCGTCGT
Source organism: Acidobacteriota bacterium (assembly GCA_046723495.1). Classification (GTDB taxonomy): domain Bacteria; phylum Acidobacteriota; class Thermoanaerobaculia; order Gp7-AA8; family Gp7-AA8; genus DATDFB01. The sequence continues at coordinate 4,526 of JBKOUP010000242.1, read as the reverse complement.
GTGGACGTTCTTCGGCCGCAGGATGTGAATCCCTTTCGTCGCCGCGGGCGCCACGTCCTGCGTCCGGAACGGCGAGCTCGTGACGATGTCGGAGACTTCCCCTTCGACGCCGAAGCGGTTGCTCCACCACCAGGCCGCGCCGGCGCCGGCCACGCCGCCCATCCGCCCGCGCGTGCCGGAGAAGAGCGGGAAGCCGGTGCCGCCGCCGGCGCGACCGTTGCCGTGATAGAGCGCGTAGGCGGGGCCGGCCAGGAGATGGAAGCGGAAGTCGCCGCGATTGAGGTTGACGACGAGCGGGACGACGACGGTGGTGACGCCGATGTGGCCCGCGTCGATGTTGACGCCGCTGGCGCGCAGCGGCGCGTAGGTCCAGGCGGCGCCGAGGCGGACGCCGAGCCAGCGGCCGAAGTCGCGCTCGACGTCGGCGGCGATGCCGGGACGGGTCGCGGCGGAGAGGCGCGTCGTTGTCGTCGTCGATCCGGTCTCCGTCCCGACGGTGACGCTCTTCTCCACGAAGTTGCCGAAGACGAACGGGCCGGTGCCGACGCCGAGGCTCCAGTTCTGGGAGTGGGCGGCGGGGGTGGCGAGGAGGAGCGCGGCAAAGAGGGAGAGGGTCGTGCGCATGTCGCCGGTCAGAATTGCAACCGGAGCGCCAGTGCTGGAAAATTTTTCCGGCTCAGGCCGCGTTGCAACACCGGCCGGGAACCCGCATAAATTCAACGTTTTCTGTCATCGTGCGCCAGAGGCCGGCGGTGTCCAGATGAGTTGGCGTCGATCATGCAGAAAGCGGAGGCACGATGGAACAGGTTTCGCGAGAGTCGAAGCCGATCAAGCGCGGGTCCAGCCTGACTTGCCTGCGCTCAGTGGCCGCTGCGGGCTCCCTCCTTAACTATTGGACCGATTTTGGACGATTATTCACAAAGCTTCCTTGAATCCCACCGACTGGCCGCAGCGGTCCAAACCTTCGAAGTACCACGAGCGGAGCCGAAAGGCTCCGCTAGTGCTTTATGCTGACTTTATGCAAGGCGGCGAGATCGTCGGCGGCGTCTTAGCCCCGCATCCCCCGCACATCGTCTACGGCGAAAACCACTGGCGCAACGAGCCCCGCTCGGAGTGCGGGTGGGAGGTCCTGCGCTGGGGCTATGAGCGGGCTCGGAAGCATTTCCTGGCCAAGAAGCCCGACGTCCTCCTCGTCCACTCGCCTCACTGGCAGACGGTCATCGGCCACCACTTCCTCGGCGTGCCGGAGTTCCACGGGCTCTCGGTCGATCCGATCTTCCCGAACCTCTTCCGCTTCAACTACGACATCAAGGTCGACGTCGAGCTGGCCGAGCTGATCGCCGAGGAGGGACGCAAAGACGGGCTGATCACGAAGATGATGCGGAACCCGAACTTCCGCGTCGACTACGGCACGATCGTCTCCTGCCACATGATGAACCCGGAGTGGGACATCCCCATCGTCGGGATCTCCTCGAACAACTCGCCCTACTACTTCTCGAACGAGATGGGCCAAGCCCAGATGATCCGCCTCGGCGAAGCGACGCGGCGAGCCATCGAGCGCAGCGGGCGGCGGGCGGTGCTGCTGGCGTCGAACACGCTCTCGCATCGCCACTTCACGACGGAGCCCGACATCCCCGAGGACATGTCGCGCGAGCACGTCTACGAGCACTCCGGCTATCTGTGGGACATGAAGGTCATCGACCTCATGCGCACGGGTCGCACGCGCGAGCTCGTGGCCATCCTGCCGGAGTTCATGGACATGGCCGTGAGCGAGGTCAAGGCCGGCGGCCTGGCCTGGATGCTCTCCGCGCTCGGCTTTCCCGACTATCCGGGCGAGCTGTACGGCTACTGGACGGTCATCGGCACCGGCAACGCCGTCGTCGGCTGGGACCCGCAGCTGAAGGCGGCGGCGACGACGCAGGGAGCGGCATGATCGCTTTCCTCGCGCTGCTGCTGGCGGCGCCGTTCCCGAGCAGCAACAAGACGTCGTGGATGCAGCCGGCGGCGTTCCATCTCGCCATCGGCATGCCGCAGGCCGAGGCGGTGAAGGCGCTGGAGTCGAACGGCTGGAAGCTCAAGCGCGGCGACGACGACGAGCACTACGTCGTCGACTACGCCGACGACAAGTCGCTGACGCTGCACTTCAACCGGGAGCGGCTGCACTCGGTGCGCTTCGAGCTGTACGCGATCGTCGGCCGGGCCCGCGATGCCTTCGCCGAGGAGAAGTCATATTTGCGCGGGACGCTGGGCAAGCCGCGCGTGTCGTCGAAGGCGCTCCTCGTCTACGACAATCGCCTGCCGAACGTGATGGTCGTGCTCAACGACGATCCGAAGTCGGCGTCGGGACAGAAGGGCGTCGGCGTGCTCGTGGTGCGGTATTACGATCCGGCGCCGCCGCGGTAGGGAGGATCTAGTTCGACCCGCCGCCGCTGCTGACCGCGGCCTGCACGCTCTTCTTCTCCGCCTCGACCTTCGTCGACTTCCCCTGGAACACGAACACGCCCTCGCCGAGGGTGCCGACGTAGAGGCGCTGGGCGTCGAACGGGTCGAGGGCGATCGACGTCACCTCGGCCGTGCGCGACGGCAGCGGGAACGCGCGCCACTCGCTCTCGCGCGGCTCGCTGACGAGGACCTCGCGTTGCTGCCGCGAGGTCAGGAAGACGAACTCGCTCGTGCTGCGGCTGCCGCCGAAGACCGACGCGAACTGCGCGTCCGGCACCTCGGCCTCGTGCCATTTGCGCTCGCCGTCGACGATGCCGGCCTTCACGCCCGCCATCCCGGCGACGTAGACGAACTGCTGCCCTCCGTCGAAGCGCAGCGCCAGCGTGTGTCCTTTCGCCGGCGCGCCGTCGATCGACCACCACTGCCGGCCGTCGAAGAGCTGCAATCCCGTCGACGTCAGCGCGTAGAGGGCGCGCTTCTCGCCGAGGTAGCCGAGGGCGATGTCGACCGTGCGGGAGTCGGCGTCGGCCAGGCGCTCCCAGCTCGCGCCGGCGTCCTTGCTCGTGTAGACGCCGTCGGACGTCGCAGCGAAATAACGCAGGGCGTTGTAGCGGAGCACCTTCTCCGCGCGCAGCGGCTTGTTCACCGGCGCGCTCTGCGTCCACTCCACGCCGTCGGTGCTCCGGTAGAAGCCCTTCTCCGTGCCGGCGACGAAGCCGTCGGTGTTGACGATGAGCGAGAGCACCGGCGGGATCGCCGTTGCCGACAGCCTGCGCCATGTCAGCGCCGCGTCGTCGGAGACGTAGATGCCGCTCGACGAGCCGCCGAAGACGACCGAGGCGTAGACGCGCTTCGGCCGCGCCGGATCGGCGGCAATCGTCGTGATCGTCAAATTGCGCAGCCCGTCGCAGGAGCGCGTGAACGTCTTGCCGTCGTCGTTGGAGACGTAGATGCCGTCGCCCTCGATGCCGAGGATGAGGCGATGCGGGCGCTGCGGATGCATTGCGATGTTGTTGACGACGAGCGACTCGTCGGAGACGCGGTACCAATTCTTGCCGCGATCGTTCGTGCGATAGAGGCCGGCCACGGAGCCGGCGTAGACCGTCTGCGGGTCGCAGGGATCGATCTCGACGTCGTGGATGCGGCGGTTGTCGAAGCCGTCGCGGTAGCGCTTCCAGAGATCGCCGCGGTTGACGGTGTTGTAGACCCAGCCGCACGTGGCCACCCAGACGTCGTCGGGGTTCACGGGGTCGATCGTGATCGCGAACATGTCGGTGTCGAGGACCATGCCGCCGTTGATCAGCTTCCACGTTTTGCCGCCGTCGTCGGTGCGGATGCCCTGCCGCCACGTGCCGACGTAGATGCGGTCGTGCGTGCGCGGGTCGAGGGCCAGCGACTCGACGTTGATCTGATCGCTGATCTTTTCCCATGAGTGACCGGCGTCGGTGCTGCGGTAGACGCCGGTGAGGCCGCCGGCGACGACGAAGTTCGCGTCGCGCGGGTCGACGGCGATGGCGCGCACGGAGAAGTCCTCGAGCCCGGCGTCGCGGCGCGACCAGGTATGCCCGCCGTCGGCGGAGACGGCGATGACGCCGCCGCCCCACAGCCCCCAGCAGGCCGCCCAGAGCCGCCCGTCGCGGTCGATGACGAGGTTGTCGACGACGTAGCCGGGGAACTCGACGCTGACGCGCGGATTCGACCACGTCTTGGCGGCGTCGTGGGAGACGTAGACCTCGCCGCCGCTCGTGCCGAGGTAGAGCGTGTCGGGGTGCGAAGGATCGACGATGAGGGCGCGGACGTCGGCGCCGAAGAGCTTCGCCCGCCGCCACTGAGCGGAGAGCGGCGTCGCCACGAGAAGGAGGAGGATCAAGAGTTTACGCATGAACACGAGAAGTACGAGATTCTACCTGACGAACCCTAAGCAACTTCGCCGCCAGTGCTGACATGTGGCGCGGACTTCAGTCCGCGCGGGCGGGCGGGATGAATCCCGCCCCTGGAGTTTGGCGTGCCGCCGGGGGCGCAGGAGGCGAATGAGCCAAATTTGAGAAGAAGTTGGCCGTGGTCTGTTAGACTAGTCATATGAC
>JBKOUP010000158.1:0-7672 GCA_046723495.1 Acidobacteriota bacterium | reverse complement strand
GCGTCACCGTTGCCTTTGTCTCCTCGGGCAAGGCTTCGGCGGATTTGAAGCTGATCCGAAGCGTTTGCGTTCGATCGGCCTCGGCACGCAGGCCGCCCAGCGTACCGGCAAGGCAAAGCAGCACGACGAATGATTGTCGTTTCAATAGTACGATCCGCCGCAATCGAAACACTCAGCCGGGCAGGAGCCGAAACTCCTCGTGCATCCGCTGCCGCCGCCCGTGCTGCCGCCCCCGCCCGTCCCTCCGCCGCCCGACCCGCCGTCAGGGCAGCCCGGTCCGATGCAGAGATAGATACAGTCGGTTCTGCCGTCGATGCACAGCATTCCGAACAATGTCCACCGTTCGCTGCAGCCGAGGTAGCCGTTGTCACCGCTGACCGGGTACGCACAATAGGAATTCGAAGTGAGGCCGGTCTGTGGAATGTCCTTGCAAAGGCGGCAGTCGTCGTAAACCGTCGCTGCTTGTGCCGGGAGCACCGGAAGGAATAGAGCGGCAGCGATGGCCAGAAGCATCAGGCGTCGAGTCATCCTATCCATACGAGCCTCCTCGTTGATGATGAGTACAGAAGGATAGGCGACAATCCAGACCATATCAACTAAATAATAGCGGCTTAAAATAATAGCGGAAGTACCAAGACGGACCCCGGGGATGGCTCTTAAACACGCGGCGGCCCGGAGCGGCCGATGACGACGCCGATGAGCTCCAGATCCTTCGCGTTCGTCACCTCCATCGGTGCATAGCCGGGATTGCGGCTGAGAAGACGGGCGTGGCTGCCGCGGATTTCGAGCTGCTTCACGTACTCCGCCGCGCCGACGCGGCAGACGACGACGAAGCCGTTCGCGGCACGGATGTCCCGCACCGGCTTGACGAACATGAAATCGCCGTCGGCGATACCGGCGTCAGTCATCGAAGAACCGAGGGCGCGATAGACGAGTCGCGCGCCACGGGCGTGCTCCTGTCTCGGGATCTCGGCGCGCTTGTCCGGCGTCGCGTTCTGGAGATCTCCGGCCTCGAGGTGTCGCAGTGACGGACCGATCAGCGATTTGTCGAGAAAGTCGATCGTGTCGGCGAGTTTCTGCATTTGGGCCGTGGAAAGGACGAAGCCCGTTTCATCGAGCAGCCAACCGACGTTTTCGTGCACGGCGTGGGCGATGCACACAATCGTTTCGAACGCCGGTTTGGCGTCCACTGCGTTGAGAATGCGGCTGAGCGTTACCGGCGTGATCCCCGCGTCGGCGGCGATGGCACTGTACTTCCGTCCGCTGGCGTCGATGGCCGCACGGAGACGCTCACGCCAACTCACTCTTCGACGCTAACGCGCGGTGAGCGATGCGAAGTTGCTGGTGCATGGACTCATTAACGTCAACGATAAAAATACCTCGGTCTATCCATCGTGCGGGTTAATGAAAAGCTTCCGATTGGCACCGAATTGCTTTGCAGTCAGCACTTTACGTAACTTATGCGCGTCGCTCCGGACGCCAATGTTTCTCCCATGGGTAGAGCACGGCTACCTGCCGCCGCCGCTGCCGCCGGCGCAGGACTGTCCGTCGAAGTAGGGTATAGACTTCGGACGATCGTCCGTCCGAGGCCTCATGAGCACGCGTGGCTCGCGCTCCGCCGCTGACATCCCTACGCTGCTCCTTTACGGCGGTGCGGGACTCCTCGGCTTTTTCGCCGTCTACCAGCTCCTCGAGACCTACGTCCTCTCGCCGCGGTTGGGCGAGGAGCAGCTCCATCTGCTGCACATCGTCCGGGGCATCACCGGCTCCGTGCTCCTGGCGACCTTCGTGGCCTCGTACCTGATCCGCCATCCGTCGCTCCTGCACCGCTTCGACGAGGCGCGCGGCACCTTCGTCTCCCGCGACGAGTGGAACCGCGAGCATCTGCGCTGGTTCATCCAGATGCGCTGGGTGGCGGCGGGGGTGGCCATCGGCCTCATCGCCATCGCCGTGCCGATCACCGGCGTGCTGTCGTCCGAGTACCTCCCGCAACTTCTCCTCTGCTGGGGCGCGCTGATCGTGGCGAACCTCGTCTTCACCCGCGTGCTGCGGCGCGGCGCGGACTTCGAGCGGCAGGTCATCGCCCAGACCGCCGTCGACCTCGTCATCCTCACCGGATTTCTCAATGCATCCGGTGGGCTGGAGAACCCGCTCGCGATTGCGTACCTCTTCCACGTCATCATCGCCGGCATCCTCCTGCCGCGCCGCAAAGCCCTCGGCGTGGCCATCTTCGGCGCGGCCATCTTCACCGCCCTCGTCCTCGGCGAGTTCTTCGACGTCCTCCCGCACGCCACCATCCTCCTCTTCCCGCACGGCCACAGCATGGTCGGCGGGCACCTGCACATCGAGCACGCCGCGCACGACGCGATGTTCGTGACCGGCCGGCTGCTCTCCTTCATCGCCGTGATGTTCCTGACCTCGTACTTCACCACGCTGGTGACGGAGCGCCTGCGCCAGAGCGAGTCCGACCTCGAGGTCAGCGCGCTGCGGGCGATGATGGAGCGCCGCCGCCTCGAAGGGGTGATCGACTCCGCGGGCCTCGGCATCCTGATCATCGGCGCCGCGGGAACGATCGACTGGATGAACGAGCGTGTGACGATGTGGCTGGCGTGGTCGGAGATGCTGATCGGGCAGCCCTGCCCGCACGATCATCGCGACGGCAGCGGCTGTATCGCCTGCGTGGCCGAGGAGGCCCGGCGCAGCGGCGAGAAGAACGAGAGCGAGATCGTGCTCAGCGGCGGCACGCGCGGCACGCATTTCCTGCGCGCGGTGGGCTCGCCGGTGCGCGACGGCGACGGCAACGTCGTGCAGAGCGTTGTCGTCGTCGAGGACGTCACCTCGCGCAAAGCCCTGGAGGCCGAGGCCCTGCACGCCGGGCGGCTCTCCGTCCTCGGCCAGCTCGCCGCCGGCATCGCCCACGAGATCGGCAACCCGCTCTCGTCGCTGCACGCGCGGCTGCAGCTGATGAAGCGGCGCGCCGAGCCGGAGTTCCAGCGCGAGAGCCTCGACGTGCTGCAGACGCAGATCGACCGCATCGGCAGGATCGTGCGCAACGTCTCCCACCTCGCCCACCGGCGCTCCGAGGGATGGATGTCGATCGATGTCAACGCCGTCGTCGGCGAGGCCGTGTCGCTCGTGCGCCTCGACGCCCGCGCGCGCGGCATCGACTTCCACGAGCGCTTGCAGGAGTCGCTGCCGCCGGTGCACGGCGTGCGCGATCAGCTGCTGCAGGTGTGCATCAACCTGCTCCTGAACGCCGTCGAGGCCATGCCCGAGGGCGGCACGCTCGAGACCGTGACCCTGGCCGAGGGGCGGCGCGTGAAGATCGGCGTGACCGACTCCGGCGCCGGCATCGACGACGCCGTTCGCCGCCGCCTCTTCGAGCCCTTCTTCACCACCAAACCGCACGGTACGGGCCTCGGATTGTCGATCTGCTACAGCCTCGTGCACGCGCACGGCGGAACGATCGAAGTGTCGAGCGAGGTGGGGAAGGGTTCGCGCTTCGTGATTGACTTGCCGGTGATTCGAAAGGCGCGCAATGAACGCTGAGATTCTCCTCGTCGACGACGAAGCCGTCTTTCGCGAGGACATGGCCGACCTCCTGCGCAGCGAGGGCTACGCGGTCGAGACCGCGGCGAACGGCGAGGAGGCGCTGCGGCGGCTGAGCGCGCAGGCGCCCGACGTCATGCTCTGCGATCTGGTGATGCCGGGGATGACCGGGATCGAACTGCTCGCGCAGGTGGCCCGGCTCTGCCCCGACACGGCGGCGATCATCCTCACCGCGCACGCCACGGTGGAGACGGCGGTGGGAGCGTTCCGGGCCGGCGCGGTCGACTACATCCTCAAGCCGGTGCTGCCGGAGGATCTGTTCCAGAAGATCGGGCGCTGCATCGAGCAGCGGCAGCTGCGGCGCGAGCTGCACTACCTGCGGCGCGCGCTGTCCGAGGAGGCGACGGGGACGACGATCGTCGGACACAGCTAGGTGATCCAGGCCGTGCGCGATCTGATCGCCCGCATCGGGCCGTCGACGAGCGGCGTGCTGATCACCGGGGAGAGCGGGACGGGGAAGGAGCTCGTCGCGCGCGCGCTGCACGAGGCGGGCGTCAAAGAGAACGCGCCGTTCATCGCCGTCAACTGCGCGGCGCTGCCGCGCGATCTGATGGAGAGCGAGCTCTTTGGCCATGTGCGCGGCGCGTTCACCGGCGCGCATCGCGACAAGCCCGGCTACTTCGAGCTGGCCGACGGCGGCACGCTCTTCCTCGACGAGATCTGCGAGCTCTCCGCGGAGCTGCAGCCGAAGCTGCTGCGGGCCATCGACCAGCAGGAGATCTACCGCGTCGGCGCCACGCGTCCGACGAAGACGCACGTGCGCATCGTGGCGGCGACGAATCGCGATCCGCAGACGGAGATCGCCGAGAAGCGCTTCCGCGAGGATCTCTTCTTCCGCATCTCCGTGGTGAACGTGCATCTCCCGCCGCTGCGCGAGCGCCGCGACGACATCCCGCTGCTCATCGAACATCTGCTCCAGCGGCTAGGCCGGAAATTGGGACGACGGACGCTCGGCGTGACGAACGCCGCGATCCGCGCGCTGATGAGCGCTCCGTGGCGCGGCAACGTGCGCGAGTTGGAGAACGTGCTCGAGCGCGCCGTGCTGCTCACGGACCGCGAGCAGATCGACGTCGGCGACCTGCCGTTCGACGTGCCGGCCTCCGAGGCGAGCGACGACCTGCGCGCGGCCGTGCGCGCGTACGAGCGGGAGCACATCCGACACGTTCTCGCCAGCACCGGCGGGAATCGCGAGGAGGCGTCGCGGAGGCTGGGGATCGATCCGTCGACGTTGTGGCGGCGCATGAAAGAACTCGAAATGTAATTGCAGTTCTGCACGATTTTTCCCGTAACTCACTGAAAACGCGTGCGGCATTGCCCTTGCCCCTGGTGAATGCCGAATGCGTCCAACCCCCAACGGGCTCGATCTCCTCGCGCGGCATGTGATCCTCGGCTGCGAGGACGATCTCCGGCGCTCGCTCCGCGGCGTGCAGCTCGACGCGGAGCTCCTCGGCACGCTCTACCTGCGCGTGCGGGGCGTGCTGGAGCGCTCGGAGCTCGACGACACGGCCACGGCCGAGGAGCTGGCCATGTCCATCTTCTTCACCGCCACGGCGTGGCAGCCCGAGGGCGACGCGCCGGTGGGTCTGCTGCTGTCCCTGCACAGCGACATCTCCCGAACGCTCGAACAAATGAAGGAAGGAAAAACGCAATGAAGCTCATCACCGTCACAGTCGTGCTCCTCCTCCTCGTACTCGCCCTGCCGCTCGCCGCCGCCGACGCCAAGGCCGTCTTCGCCTCCAAGTGCACGCCGTGCCACGGCGCGGACGGCACGGGCAACACGCCGATGGGGAAGAAGATCGGCGCCAAGTCGCTCGGCTCGGCCGAGGTCCAGAAGAAGAGCGACGCCGACCTCAACAAAGTCATCACCGGCGGCAGCGGCAAGATGCCGTCGTTCAAGCAGCTTCCGCCCGAGCAGATCGCCGGCCTGGTGAAGTTCATCCGCGGCTTCGCGAAGTAGGAGCCATGGCCGACGAGAAACCCGACCGCCGCTTGGCCATCGCCACCTTTGTCGTGGCCCTGGCTGTGGCCACCGCGACCGGCTTCATCACCGGGCGCATCGGCCCGCTCTCCGTCCGGCAACCGGTCGAGTTCAACCACCGCAAGCACGTCATCGACAACCAGATCGGCTGCTCGACGTGCCACCAGTACTACGAGACGCAGTCGTTCTCCGGCCTCCCCGAGGCCGACGTCTGCTCCACCTGCCACAGCGAGCCGCAAGGCAAGAGCGCCGAGGAAGCGAAGCTCGTGAAGCTGATCAAAGACGGCCGGCCGCTGGTGTGGAACAGCCTCTTTCGGCAACCGTCGCACATCTTCTATTCGCACCGCCGCCACGTCGTGAAGGCGGGGATCAAGTGCGAGCGCTGCCACGGCAACATCGCGCTCACCAGCTCGCCGCCGCGCAGCGTGAAGAAACTGAGCATGACCGACTGCATCGCCTGCCACGAGCAGCGCGGCGTCCCGGTCGACTGCACGACCTGTCATCGATGAGGGGAGCGAGCACGTGACGATCGGACGACGCGAATTCATCGGCATCATGGCAGGCGGCGCGGCCGGTGCCGCCGTCGGTTTCCCCGGCGGGCGCTTGTTCTCGAACGCGCTCGCGACGGCGAACCAAACGATCTATCCGCCGCGCGGCCCGCAGGAGCTCGTCCTCTCCGTCTGCGCCGCCTGCCCCGGCGGCTGCGGCGTGCGCGCGCGCAAGATCGGCGGGCGCGTGGTGAAGGTGGAGGGGAATCCGCTCCATCCGATCAGCGGCGGCCGGCTCTGTCCGAAGGGGCAGGCCGCGGTGCAGGCGCTCTATCACCCTGACCGCGTCAAGACCCCGCTGCGCCGCGCCGGCGCGCGCGGTTCGCTGGCGTCGTTCAAGCCGGCCACGTGGGACGAGGCGCTGGCCGACATCGGCGCGCGCCTCAAGGCCGTGCGCGACGAGCAGCGCCCCGAGTCCGTGGTGCTGCTGCGCGGAGGAGCGAACGACCTCGGCGTTCAGCTGGCGCGGCGATTCCTCGACGCCTTCGGCTCGCCGAACGACATCGTCTTCGATCGCCGCGCCGAGGCCGCGTCGATGGCCGTGATGCTCACGCACGGCCTGCGCGCCGTGCCCGCGCCCGACATCCGCGGCGCCGACTACATCCTCTCCCTCGGCAACGAAATGCTCGAGGCCTCCGCCGCGCCCGTCTTCACCATGCGCGCGTACGGCGACTTCCGCCAGAGCCACGCCGCGCGGCGCGGGAAGCTCGTGCACGTCGATCCGCGCCTCTCCATCAGCGCGGCCTCGGCCGACGAGTGGATTTCGATCCGGCCGGGCACGCACGCCACCTTCGCCCTCGGCATCGCCGCGGCCATGATCGCCGAGGAGCTGTACGACAAAGACTTCGTCGCCGATCGCGGCGCCGGCTTCGACGACCTCCGCCAAATCGTGGCCCGGAACTTCCCGCTCGAGAAAGTCGCCGCCGACACCGGCGTCTCCGTGAACGTTCTCCTGCGCGTGGCCCGCGAGCTCGCCGGCGCGCGCCGCGGCCTCGTGCTCCAGCCCGACAAGGGCCCGCTCCTCGGCGGCCGCGTCTACGACCACCTCGCCGTCCACATCCTCAATGCACTGGCCGGGAACATCGATCAGCCGGGCGGCGTGCTCCTTGCCGACGACGTCGACCTCGACGCGCCTCCTCCCGCGCGCGATGCGATTGCGTCGGCGGGGCATCGCCGCCCGCGCATGGACGGCGCCGGCGCGCAGTCGCTGCTGGCCAGCGATCCCGAGCAGCTCGCGCGCGCGCTGGCCGCCGGGCAGCCGTACCGCGCCGAGGTCCTCTTCGTGACGGGAGCGGACCCGCTGTACGCATCGAGCCGGGCGCGCTTCGCCGCGGCCCTCGAGCGCGTGCCGATGACCGTCGTCTTCGCCGGCATCGCCACCGACACCGCGCTGCACGCCGACTGGATCCTGCCGGAGACCCACGCGCTCGAGCAGTGGTCGCTGCGCGGCGCGCCGGCGTCCGTGCCCTTCCCGATCGTCAGCCTCGGCTCGCCCGCGCTGGCCAAGCCGGTCGTCGATGCCAGACCGCTCGGCGAC
>JBKOUP010000250.1:0-6920 GCA_046723495.1 Acidobacteriota bacterium | reverse complement strand
CACCTCGATCTTCGGTTGGAAATAGAGCTCCAGCTCGTCGCGGGTCACGGCCTGGCGCAGCTCCATCATCAGGGCCAGGCGGCGCAGCGAGTGCTCGTCGCGTCCCGGCTCGTAGAAGGCGAAGCGGCTGTGGTTCTTCTTGGCGTCGTACATGGCGATGTCGGCGCGCTTCATCAGCGTGTCGGCGTCGTCGGCGTGCATCTGATAGAGGGCGATGCCGAGCGACGCGTTCACGTCGATCGACACGTCGCCGAGGATGAACGGCGCGCCGAAGATCGTGCTGACGCGCGAGGCCACCTCCGTGGCGTGGCGCGCCGTCGGCGCCGTGAACTTCACCGCGAACTCGTCGCCGCCGAGGCGGGCCACCGTGTCGCTCGTGCGCAGCGTCTGCGAGAGGCGGCGGCCGATCTCGATCAGCAACTGGTCGCCGAAGTGATGGCCGAGCGTGTCGTTGATCTCCTTGAAGCGGTCGACGTCCATCATGATCATGCCCACCGACTCGCCGCTGCGCTTCGATACGTTGATCGACTGCGAGAGCCGGTCGAGGAACAGCGTGCGGTTCGGCAGCCCCGTCAGCGCGTCGTGCGTGGCCTGGTGGATGATCTGCTCCTCGCGCGCGCCGATGGCGGCCTGCATCTGGTTGAACGCCGTCGCCAGCTGTCCGATCTCGTCCTTCTGCTCGACGACGATGGGCGACACGTAGTCGCCGCGCTCCACGCGCCCGGCCCCGTCGGCCAGCACGCGCAGCGGGCGGCTGACGGAGCGGGAGAAGACGACCGCGGCGACGACGGCGGCGGCGAGCATGATGAACGACAGCACGAAGATCTGCAGGACGAGCCGGTCGAACGGCTTCCGGGCCTCGGCCAGGTTGCGCTGCAGGAGGACGTTCACGCGCGAGTTGTCGCCGGTGCGCAGCGGCTCGACCAGCGTCGCGTACTCGGCGTTGCCGAGGCGCAGCGTCGACTGCCCGGCGCGCGGCATCTGCGCCGGGAGGTCGTTGCGCTCCTCCGGCGGCAGCGTCGAGATCAGCCCGGCCGTGCTGCTCCAGAGCGAAACGTCGAGCAAGGTCAGGCCGCGCAGGTCCGCCAGAGCCTTCTCGTCGATCTCGAAGCCGGCGCAGATCCAGGCGATCGGCTGCGGCGCGAGCACCGGCACGATGACGAACTGGTACGGCCGGTTCGAGAACGTGATCGTCGCCGAGGCCTCGCCTTTTTTCTGCGCGTCGGCGAGCATCGACGGAAAGGGGAAGGGCCGCCGCGTCAGCCGGCCATCGAGCGTGTCGGCGGTGACGTTGCCGTCGAGATCGACGAGCAGCACCGCGCCGGCATCGACGCGCTTGCGCTGATTCTCCAGCGCGGAGCTCATCGTCGGCACGTCGCCGGAGGCCACGAGCTCGCGGAAGGCGAAGTCCTTGGCCAGGATGCGCAGGTTGCCGGCCAGCTGTAGCGCGCGCTCGCGCAGCGTGTTGTCGAAAATCTTCGCCCCGACCTGCAGCTGGTCGTGCACGCTCTTTCCCAGCGTGCGCTGCCCGGCGAAGTAGACCGAGATCAGCGTCCCCGTCTCGAGCAGCGCCAGCACGGCCACGATCAGCCAGAGGAGCCGGGCCTGGAACGTGCGGACGGCCATGTCAGCGTCCGACGGTGAACGTCACGTCCGCGCGCTCGTCCACCGCCACCGTCTTCGCCGGCGGCTCGCCGCGCATCTCCGGCGCCCAGACGCGCACGCTGTAGCGTCCCGGATCGAGGTCGCGCAGGGTGGCGTGGCCGTTCGCGGCGGTCTTCTCGAAGTACGGCGTATCGACGACGACGACGTACGCGCTCATCTGATCATGGATATTGCAGCCGAGGGTGACGACCCCGGCCTTGTCGAAGACGACCGGGTTCGGCGGATTGCCTTTGTACAGCGGGAGCTGGAACGGCTTGGCCGGCGAGAAGGAGTAGACGTGGTGCTGGACGTCGTCGAGGTTCGGGAAGCGCACCGTCGTGCCGGTCTGGACGGGCAGCACGTGAGGGATGAAGGCGCGGTTCTTCTGCTCCATGACCGCGCTGCGCCGCGGCGGCGGAACGGGACGTCCTTCCGGAATCGCGTAGACGACGGCATCGCGCACGGCCGCGCCGCGGCCGTCCTGGACGACGACGTCGATCGTCGCCGCGGCCAGCGGGGAGGCGAGAGCGAAGAGGAGAAGCGCGGACCCAACCGAGCGCATAATTGCCGAACGCTGCAACTGTACCGCCAGTTTCAACGATTGATGCTGTCCCGCGTGCGTTTTGTGACGAGTGCCGCGCTCGCCCTGGTCGCGCTGGCTACGCCTCTGCACGCCGCCGACGGGCTGCAGCTCAGCGGCTTCGCGTTGCTGCGCGGCGCATCGCACACCGCCGGCCCGCCCCTCGGCGACAGCGGCGGCAACGCCCAACTGCAGCTCGGCATCGACTGGCGCCCGTCGATGACGCTCGGCACGCACGTGCATCTCCTCGCCCGCGACGACGCCGAGGGATCGAAGCACGGGAAGGTCGGGATCGTCGAGGCCTACGTCGAGGCCAAGCTCCATCCCGGCCGCGACCGCGTGCGCATCCTCGCCGGTGCGTTCTTTCTCCCGACGTCGCGCGAGAACGTCGACGCGCTCTGGGCCACGCCCTACACGATCACGCCGTCGGCGCTGAACAGTTGGCTCGGCGAGGAGCTCCGTCCGATCGGCGTCGACGTCGCCTACACGCTGCGCAATTCATGGACCGGAGGGGCAACCGTCTTCCGCGGCAACGACACGTTCGGCGCCCTCCCCGCCGCCCGCGGCTGGGAGATGCGCGACCACTGGGCGGTCCTCGGCGAGCATCTCCCGGTCGACGGCACGTACTTCACGTCGGTCTCGGCGGAGACGGACAACCGCGTCGGCTGGTCGGCGCGCGGCCGCTGGAACAACGACCACGCCAGCGTGCAGGCCACGCGCATCGACAACCGCTCCGACGCCCTCGAGTACGGCGAGCTGTTCAACTGGGCGACGCGCTTCGACATCGTCAGCGCCGATTTGACGATGGGCGACTGGACGGTGGCCGCGGAGAGCGGCTGGGGGCCGACGACGATCGACGTCTTCGGCACGCGCTACACGAGCGACATCCGCGCCAGCTATCTGCTCGTGTCACGCCGCTTCGGAAACGCGCGGGCCACGCTGCGCGGCGACGCCTTCAGCGTCGAGGATCTGCCCCACCGCCACGCCCTCACCGCGGCGCTGTTCTGGTATCCGCGCGGCAACGTCCGCGCCGGCGTCGAAGCGATCGCCGGCGCGGGACATAAACGGGCCATGGCGGAGCTGCGCTACAGCTTCGCGCGCTGAGTGTCATCCAGAGCCGCGAAGACGGCGAAGGATCCCCCGCCGACGTCGCGCGGTAACGATCCGCGCCGCCTCGTAAACGGCGCCGGCTGCTTGGCGCAGAATGTCCACCGGGAGACCTCCTCCGCTCGGAGGGGATATGAAAAAAGGTCTGGCGGTCTTTTCACTCCTGTTGTTGCTCTCGGTGCCGGCGATGGCTGCTCCGCGAGATGACGACAATCCAAAGGGCGGGGGCGGCGGCGTTGTCAGCCGCGTGGTGCATTTCGTCAAGAAGCTCGTTGCCGTTGTCGTTCCGAACGACGAGATCGTGCCGTTGCCTCCGAGGCCGTGACGAAGCAAGGCGGGGCAGGCGTAACCGGCGCTTGCTCCGCTTTGCTCTCACATCACAAAGTTGTCAAGCGACGGCACCGTGAATCGCACAGGTGGCCGGCGAGCATTGAGCGCAACGAAGTGCCGCACGTAGTGGGTCGCTTCTACCGTCAGAGCATCGCGTCTCGCCAGCCGCCGGAGGTAATCCAATGCTTCCGCCGCGTATCGCCGTCGCAGCGTCGAGTCCCCGTCGCCTAGCGTCAGGCATACCATCGCTACACCCTCGGCGTCCGCGCGCACGTCCGCCGCGGGGTCGTGATGCAGCGCCGCCGCGATGTAGTCGAGTCGCATGAGCACCCATACATCGAGATCGCGCGCGCGAAAAACGATATCCGCAGTTTGATCGAACACCGGTTGTGCTTCGTCGAAATGTCCCAATCCCGCCTGTGCGCATGCGGCGGTATGTGAAGCGCGGGCTACGGCTATGGCGTTGCCGACTTTCTCATACCCACACTGCGCGACAAGAGCGTGGCCGAGTGCCTCGTCATATGTTCCTATCTCGGCATAGCAGTGGGCGATGAGATTGTGTGCATTCGCCGCATCGAACGGCGAGCCCATTGCGTCGTACTCTCCCGCCAGCGGTAAGGCGATTGCCAATGCCTCGGCAAAGCGCGACATGCACGCGAGGGCATGCGCCTTCGTCTGCCGCGCCATCAGCGCGCGGCGGCGGTCGCCACACAGCTCCAGCACTCCCTCTGCGCGCTCGGCCAGCGCGATTGCCTCATCAAACTTGCCGAGGTCCGCTTCCGTGTACGTCAGGGCCGTGCAGAGCGCCACGATCGCATCCAGTTGTTCGCGATTCTCCAGCTCCGACGCCACCGCCGAGGCTCGCACCAGCGCATCCAGCGCCCCGGCCAAGTCGTTTGCCGCGCGCAGCGCCATCGCATGTTCTTTGAACACATCGAACCGCAACTGCGCAGATGGCTGCGCGCCGGCTTTCATGCTCGCATCGCATAGCGCCACCGCCGCGGAAGTCAGATTCACCTCGACGCTCGGGTTCTCCTGCACACGTTGCGCACGCCGCAGCAACTCGCGAATGATCAACGGGTGGTGGAGCTCGCCGTTCGCAACGAGCACCGCCGCCCAATCCTTCGACGGCACGCCCTCCAGTTCCTCATCGACGAACTCCTCGAGCGCGAGCTGGAAGTTCTCCGGCCGTCCCTTGCACACTTCGCGCATCAGCCAGAATCCCTCGACGTAGTCCGCGCAATCGTCGCATTCCCGCAGATGCGGCACGTCTTCGCCGGCCAGGACGAGGTCGAGCAGCTCGCCGCGATCGGGGCAGCTCACCGCCGCCTCCTCTTTCGCCGCTTCGGCCGCGGGCGCTCCTCGGCGCGCGCCACCGCCGCCGCCACGTCGCGCTCGCTCACGTTGAGCGCCCATTTGATCAGCTTCCGCCGTACGAGCGACCGCGCTTCCTGCTCGACGCGGTCCGCCAGCAGGCGCACGTCCAGCTCTTCGGGATCGACTTCAAAGGCCCTGGCCAGCCTCTCCACCGTCTCCACGTTCGGCAGCACCGTCACCTCGCGCTCCAGGTTCGACACCTGGTTCGCCGTGATCCCCGAGAAGCGGGCCACCTGCTCCTGCGTCCAGCCGCGCTGCAAGCGCAGCTCGCGAAGCAACGCTCCGAACGTCATCGGCTGCGCGAAAAGCGTCATGCCGCCCATACCTTACCACGCCTCGCAAGGGTCAGATGGAAGTCACTCAAAATTTCGTTGCTAACGTTTTGAGCCGCTGCTACCATCGGTCACCGGGTCAGTTCGATGCGCATTGCGACCTCACCGCGGCCCAACGGGCGCGGCGCGCTGTCTCGCCAACCGGAGACGAAACAGCCGCGCCACGCCCCCCTCGGCGGGCAGCCCGGCGTGGGGAGACCCCTCCGCGTAGTGAGTGATCGCGCCGCTGTCCCGCTCGCGCCTCATTGTATCTGCGGCGGGGCCGCGCTCGGCGCTTCGCAGCCGCCATCCCGGCGACGCCGAGGCGGGGCATGAATCCCTCCGGCGCACCGACGAAGCTGGAGCGTTTTCTCCGCGAGCACGGCATCAAGCCCGCCCAGTTGGCACGCGTGTCCGGCCACGCGCGCCAGCATCTCGTTCGCATCCGCCTCGGCCGCGTCAAGCGCGTTCATCCGACGACGAAACAATCGCTGGCCATCGCCTGCAGCATCATCGTGCGCAGGCATGTCCCGGTCGACGAGATCTTCGACTGACGACCAAATCTCGAACTTGGAAAAGTGACTTATTGATTTCGACCTGGCGAGGTGGCACCATCCGTGGCGCCTGACTCCCACCGCCACAGACCACCCAGCCGCCCTAACCGAACCAACCCGCTGCAACGAGTGAACGACGGATGACGAGCACCGCCCCAATCGACACGCCACGCGAGCCACTTCCACCCGAGGTCGTTGGCCGCACGCGTACCGCGCTCGTCCAGCTCTACGCCGCCGCCGCTCACGCCGAATTCGTCGTCAACGGATATCTCAACCTTCCGCTCGTGCAAGCGGCGATCACGCGTCGACGCGCCGCCGCCGCCGCCCGCGACGCCGGCGCCGCATCATTGCCCAGCAGGGCGGCAGGTACGCATCATCCGCTCGCTCTCGAGCTGCCGTCGCTGCCGCCCGAGCGTTCCCGGGCCGTGCTCACGGCGCTGCCTCGCCGCCGCCAGATGGCCGTGCTCAGAACGATTGCCGCCGCCGCTGTCGCGTGCGCCCGCACCGCGCCGGGCCGCGCGCACGAGCTCGCAGGCTTCATCCTGCGCGCCGTCCGCAGCGATCGCCTGCCCGCGCGGGCGCCACTACTCCGCCGCCAGCTGGCCAGCCGTGCCCTGCTCGCGCGCGCCGGCGCTCTCGTCACACTCCGCGCCTGCGCCGCTGCTCTCCCTCTCATCGCCGAGGCATACGCGGTGCTCCCGCGCAGCGACGCGTATGCGCTCGACCGCATCGACGCGCAACTCCTTCGCGGCCAGGCGCTCGCTGCCAACGGCGACGATGCCGACGCGCTCGAAACGCTCATCGTCTGCGCCCGCCTCGCCATCGAGCACATCGAGCCTCGTGCCCTCGTCGATGCGCTGGCGTCGCTGGCCGTCGTTCTCTGCGCGCACGCCGAGTACGACATTGCGCGATCGGCTCTCGCGCTCGCCGCTCACGTCGCGCAGCAACCCGGCAATGAATCCTCGCTCACGGCGCTGAACACCGGCCTCGCCGAATGCTCCTTCCTTGGCTACGTAC
>JBKOUP010000452.1:0-23359 GCA_046723495.1 Acidobacteriota bacterium | reverse complement strand
AGATAGATCGGGTTCGGCGGTTTGAAGTCGCCGCCCTGGTAGAAGATCCCCGTGGCCTCGGTGATCCAGTTCGTCGTGCGCCACCAGCCCACGGGGTAATTGAGGCCGGCGTCGACTTGCCACTGATTGGGGATGTCGATGCTCTGCGGCGCGGGCGGCGGCCAGTTCGAGTGGCTGGCGCTGCGGGAGCCGTTGATCGTGTAGCTGCCGCCGAGCGTCCAGACATCGTGCGTGTAGTGCAGGCCGGCGCCCCAATTCGTCGCGCCGGTGGAGATGCCGCTGTCGTGGTTGCCGGTCGGAAGATCGGCGAAGAGCGAGAGGGCCAGGTTCGACGGCCCGCCCGGCGGCGTGATGCCGAACTTCGTGGCGATGCGTGCCGGACCGCTGCCGCTCTCGCTGAAGCGGCCCTGATAGAACCAGCCGTTGATGAAGCCGGTGCGGTCGTTGCCGCGGGCGTGGATGCGGTCCCACGGCAGCATGGCGCTGACTTCCCAGCGGTCCGTGAGGCCGTAGCCAACCGAGGCGCTCACGCGCGTCAGGTAGTAATCCATCGGCCGGTTCTCGCGGGCCGACGGAATGACGATCGGCGTCTCGGCGGCTTCCAGCGGATAGCCGTTGACATAGATGCCGAACGAAAAATCACCGCGGTGCAGCGTGTTGCCGGTGACCACGTTGAAGAGACCTGTCTGGCCGCTCGCGGTGGGCGCAACGAGCGCGACCTGGTCGGCGCGAGTCATCGTCATGCCTTGCGCCAGGAGAGTGGGTACTACAAGGAAACAGAGAAGTCCAACGAGGAACCGAGATCGGGTACGCAACAAGTCACACCTCCTAAAACAGTCGCACGGCGTCCGCTTGCCTCAGTATAATGCTCGCCGCGCTTACAAAACGTATGCCAGTCCCGTCGATTCGCCTCACTCTAAAACTTTCAACTGCTTGACCTTACCATAAGTTGAGTCGCGTGGCATCAGCCCGCCGGCTACGACGAAATGAGGAACGAGCCCGAATGCGCATACGCTCCATCGTTGTAATTCTTTCCATGACGATTGCAACGGCAGCCGTCACACTCGCGCAGGAAGTCCCGCCGCAGCAGCCGCCAACACCGGCTCCGGCACCAGCTCCGGCGCCACAACCCGCGCCGGTTCCACCGCCCGCCGCGGTGGTTCCACCACCGCCGGCGCCAACGCCGCCGCCGGCTGAAGCCGCTCCTCCACCCGCCCCGGAAGCGCCGCCGCTCACCGCGCCCGCCGCGTACAGCGCGAACCGCGACGTTTTCCCCAGCGTCAACATCTACCTCCCCGAGGGGCAGGCCAGCATCCGCCTTCGCAAACTGATCAAGAACGTGCTCTTCGAGAGCCAGATCGACTATCGCTTCGTCAACGGCGACATCAGCACCTTCCTCCGCTACAAGTACTACGCGCGCAGCTTCACCTACAAGATCGGCGTCTTCGACACCATCGAGTTTCCCGACGTCGGCCGCGGAAACTCGCAGGAGTTTCAGCGCGTGCGCGGCGGCCTGCTCCTGACGGAGTTCCCGCGCGACTACAACCAGCGCTACTTCGGGCTGCTTCAGGACGACCGCCTCACCTTCGGCGACGTCAGCGACGTCGACAACCGCAAGAACAACATCTACACGAAGCTCGGCTGGCAGTACGGAACGGAGTTCGACGAGCGCTTGAACGCCATCGTCGGCGAGTCGCGCGGCCGGATCATCCCGGTCCTCACCGCCTTCCGCGACATCGGCCCGCAGAAGTTCAGCGTCGCCGCGGCGCTGACCGAGTCGGCGCGCATCTCCACCGGCGATTACAAGTACACCAAGTTCGAGACCGAGGCCATCCGCCGCTTCGACGTGACCTCGACATCGTTCTTCGTCACGCGCGCCCACGCCGGCGCATTCCTGACGAAGTCAAAAGTGGAGGGCTTCGAGTCTCTCCCGCCCATCGAGCAGTACACGATTCCCGCGTACGAGATGTTCCAGCTCGGCGGCCGCGAAGCGCTCAAGTCCATCGGCAGCGAAGACGCCGCCACCGGCATCGACGAGTTCCACGTCACCAACGAGTACTTCGTCCCCGTCTTTCGCAATCGGGACAAGGTCCTGTGGGGCCTGCACTGGAACACGATGTACGGCATCGGCTACCTCGGCTTCGGCCAGATCGGCTACCGCCTCTCCGACGCCGTCAAGCCGCGCGACTACGTCGTCGACGCCGGCCTCGGCACCGAGGCCAGCCTCCGCGTGCGCGACTACGACGTCCTCTTCAGCGTCATCTACGCGCACACGGTGCGTGGTCCCGACGAGCTCAAAGGCAGCAAGTGGCGCTTCTCGATCCGGACGGTGCGATAGCGGTTACCGCTGCAGTTCCAACTTGACGTCGCGCACGCCGTCGATGTTGCGGACGAGGTCTGCGGCGATGTCCTTCTGCAGCTCGTACTGCACGCGTCCGGCGACGTGCACGACGCCTTGCTGCGAGTCGATGTGGAACGTGCAGCCGTCGAGCGTCCGATGCGTCGCCAGCGCGCGCTCGGCCTTCCGTTCGATGGCATCGTCATCCGGCGCCTCGGCAATGCCGACGACGTTCGCCACGCGCGCGTACCCGAGACTGTGCGCGTATTCTGCGACGCGCGCGACCTCGGCCGGCTCGGTCGCCTTGCCGCGCAGCACCAAGATGCCGCCGACTTCGATCGCCCGTAACCCGCTGATCCGGAACCCACCGTCCGCAAAGCGTGCCGTGATGTCGGTCGCCGGCGGCGAGCTGTCTCGCGCCAACGTCGGGATGCTGAAGCTCAGAAGTGCCACGAGGAGCGTGGCGCTCAGTTTATTTGTCGTTCTCATGATCCTAGATAAAGCAGCGCCCGTGCCAACCGTAGCTCACTGATTTTTCAACTATTTACGCGGCACGGCTGAGGATGGCAACGCTGGAGGACTCGTCCGACGAGCTGTGGTGCAGGTAGACGTCCCACATGAGCAGCAGGACCAGGCCGACGACGGCCAGCATCGCCAGGAGGGCTGTGACTCTGCGAATCAACGGAAGCATGTGCGAGCAACGGATGTGCCGGGAGAGCTCCACCTGTCACCCGTCACCTGTTCCCTCTCCCCTAATCTTATAATTCCTCGTGCCCCGCATCTCCGTCCTCCCTTCAGAGCTCGTGAACCAGATCGCCGCGGGCGAGGTCGTGGAGCGCCCCGCCTCGGTGGTCAAGGAGCTGATCGAGAACGCCATCGACGCCGGCGCCACGACGATCGACGTCGTCCTCGAGAACGGCGGCAAAAAGCTCATCGAAGTTCGCGACAACGGCTGCGGCATGAGCCACGACGACGCCCAGCTGGCCATCGAGCGCCACGCCACCTCGAAGATCCGCGCCTTCGACGACCTCGCCCGCGTCGGCACGCTCGGCTTCCGCGGCGAGGCGCTGCCGTCGATCGCCAGCGTCTCCCGCTTCACCCTGACGACGTTCGACGGCGCGGCGGCGCACGCGATCGAGGTCGATTGCGATCCGCTCACCGGGGCACGCAGCGCCCGCCCCGCCGCGCGCGACCGCGGCACGACCGTGACGGTGCGCGAGCTCTTCGAGAACGTCCCGGCCCGGCGCAAGTTTCTGAAGAGCGCCGACGCGGAGTTCCGCTCCATCGTCACCGTCGTCGCCTCGTACGCGCTGCCGTTGCCGTCGCGCGCCTTCCGCGTCGAGCACAACGGCCGCGTCGCTCTCGACTTCGCCCCGGCCACGACAATGCGCGAGCGCGTCGTCCAAGTTCTCGGCGGCGACGCCGAGCCGTACCTCGAGGCCGTCGACACCGCCATCGACTCCACGCGCGCCTCCGGCTACGTCACGCGCGGCCTCCGCTTCGGCAGCCGGCGCAATCAGTACTTCTTCGTCAACGGCCGCCTCGTGCGCGACCGCGTCCTCACCCACGCCGCGAACCGCGCCGCCGGCGCCTTCGACTTCGACGGCCATCCCGCCGTCGTGCTCTTCGTCGACGTGCCGCCGGAGTCGGTCGACGTGAACGTGCATCCGGCCAAGACCGAGGTGCGCTTCCGCGACTCGGGCCTGGTGCACGTCGTCGTCGAGCAAGGCCTCAAGCGCGCCTTCGGCGGCGCGGAAGAGGGCGCCGCGCTGCTGAAGTCGTCGTTGGAGCCGCCGCCGCTCCTGCTACCGCCGCAGCGCTACGATCCCACCCCGCAGTTCACGCCCCTTTTCCAAACGCGCACGATCGTGCAGCCGCCGGTCGCGGCGGTCGTCGAAGAGGAGCCGGAGCCGGCACCGCCGCAGCTCGGCGATCTCAAAGGCCGCGTGATCGGCCAGTACCGCCTGAGCTACGTGCTGCTCGACACGCCCGGCGGCCTGCGCCTCGTCGACCAGCACGCCGCGCACGAGCGCGTGCTCTACGACCGCTACCTGACCCGCATCAGCGAGGCCGCGCCGGTGACGCAGCAGCTCCTCGCGCCGATGCTTTTCGAATGCAGCGCGGCCGAGTGCGCGGTGCTGGAGTCGCATGCCCCCGAGCTGCGCAACGTCGGCTTCGACATCGAGCGCTTCTCCGGCAACGCCTTCGCCCTCTCCGCGGTGCCGCCCGAGCTCGTGCGCGCCGACGTCGACGCCTTCCTGCGCAAGCTCATCGACGCTTCGATCGACGAGCGCGGCTCGCACGTGACGGCGGTGCGCGAGAAAGTCTGCGCCTCGCTGTCGTGCCAGGCGGCGATCAAGATCCACCGCCCGCTCAGCGGCGAGGAGATGGCCCGCCTGGTCGCCGAGCTGCTGGAGTCGTCGAACCCGTACGCCTGCCCGCACGGACGGCCGATCATCGTCGATATCAAGCATCTGGACATCGAGCGGCATTTTCATCGGAAGTAGGGGACAGGGAACAGGTGACAGGGAACAGGTGACAGGTCGTGTTGGCCACCTGTCACCTGTTCCCTGTTCCCCGTCACCTATTTCTTCAGCCTCAACTCCGCATCCAGCCGATGCCGCCCCTCCGGCCACGCTTTCAGGAACGCGCGCCACAGCGACGTCGTGTTCGCGGCCAGCGCGGCCTCGAAGGCCACCGCTTCGTCGCGGCAGCGGCGGGCCTCGGCGATGCGCGACGAATCGGGATGCTCGGCGAAGTATTCGTCCCACGCCGCGCTCGTGCCGCGCTCCCAGGCGTTGTCGAAGTCGCGCGGCTCGCGCTGGTCGGCGGCAGCGCGTAGTTTCTTCAGCCGCTTCGTGGCGTCGCCGGCGAAGTGCCCCTTCGGCCGGGCGTCGAGATAGGCCTGCAGCGATGCGATCGTCCCTTCCGATTTCGCGGCGCTCCAGGCGCGCTCGTCACGCCACGACTCCAGCGCCTTCTCCACGTCCGCGTGCAGCTCAGGCTCGGAGATCTTCGCCAGCAGCGGCACCGCGGCCTCGCCGTCGCCGCGGGCGATGGCGTCGAGGGCCTGCTGCACCGCGCCGGTCTCGCCCCACTTGGCGGCGAGCTTCTCCGCCTCGGCGCGGCGCGCCGACTGCGGGAACGTCTTCGCGAACTCCTCCGCGCCGGCCGCGCTCTTCGACGCCAGCACCGCCGCGAAGGCCGCGTCCTCGAGCTCCGTCACTCGCCGCTGGGCCTCCTCGTGCGCGGAGCCGCCCGGATGCGTCATCAGGTAGAGCTGCCAGGCCGCGGGCGTGTCGACGGTGCGGGCCTGCTGCGCGTCGTGCTCGTCGGAGGCGCGCTTGAGGATCCGCCGCGCATCCTTCACCAGCAGCCCCTCGGGGTAGAACGTCACGAAGCGATCCAGCGCCTCGGCCCCCATCTCCCGCGCCGACTCGAACGCCAGCGCCTCGCGCCGATGGACTTCGGCGCGCGCGGCGCGGCGGCCGGAGGGGAAGCGATCGAGGAAGTCCTGCCACGCCTCCGAGGTCTTCGCGTCGACGGCGGCGAAGAACGCGTCGTCCTCGCGCTGCCGCGCCGCCTCGCGCCGCTCGCGCGCCGCCGGCGCGTGGCGATCGCTCTCGTACGTTTTCAGGTAGTCGTCCCACGACGATTCGGAGTCGAGCGTCGCCGCGGTCTCGAACGCCAGCCGCTCCGCGAGCAGCCGCTGCGCCTCCTCGGCGTGCGCGCTCGGGGAGTGATGGGCGAGGAAGTCGCGCACGGCCGTGAACGTGTCGGCCGCCACGGTCTCCTCCCACGCCCGCTGCTCCGACTGCCGGCGCACGTCGACCAGGCGGATCTGGGCATCGAGTCGATGCCGTCCCTCCGGCCAGCGGCGCAGAAACTCGCGCAATCCATTTTCGTCGACGGCGCGCTCGAAGTCCGCCGCCTCGGCCAGCAGCGAGCGCGCCCGCTCCGCTTCCGGCGATCGCGCATGCGCGTCGAGGAAGCGCCGCCACGCCGTCGTGCTGCCGTTCTCCCACGCCGCCTGAAACGCCATCTCGGCCGGCGGCGCCACCGCGTCGGATCGCACCACCTCCGTCGGCATCGGCGTCTCCCGCGTCTGCCGCTCGCCCTTGCGCAGCCGCGTCACCTCGCCGCGCGTGTACGTGCCGGTGGCGCGCGTGAGGAACGGCTCCACCGCCCGCGCGAACTCGCGCGCGTCGGCGTAGCGCTTGCGGCGGTCCCTCTCCAGCGCGTGCAGCACGACTCGTTCGAGACCGTCCGGCCAGGTCAGCTCCGGCTGCAATTGCCGGAACGGCGGCGGCGACTCGGTGAGCTTCTTGACGATGTAGCCGTTCGGCGTCTTGGCCGTGAACGGCGGCACGCCGATGAGCATCTCGTACAGCACCACGCCGAGGCAGTAGAGATCGGCGCGGCCGTCGAGCTGCTCGCCTTCGTCGAGCTCGCCGAGCTGCTCCGGCGACATGTACTTCGGATTGCCGATGAGCATCCCCGACTGCGTGGTGTCGGTGACGGCGGCGACGTCCTTGGCCACGCCGAGGTCGATGATCTTGACGACGAGGCGGTCCTCGGCGTCGAAGGCGAGCATGACGTTGTCCGCGGAGATGTCGCGGTGCAGCAGGCCGCGGCGGTGGATGGCGTCGAGCCCGCCGAGGACTTGCACGGCGATCTCCGCGGCCAGCGGCAGCGGGAAGCGCCCGAACTCGGCGCTCCACTGCCGCAGCGTCGTGCCGTCGATGAACTCCGTGACCATGTACGACGAGCCGTCGTCGAGAAGCTCGAAGTCGTGGACGACGGCGATGTTCGGATGCTGGATCTGCGTGGCCAGCCGGGCCTCGCGCAGGAAGCGCTGCCGGTAGCTGTCGTCGGCGAGCAGCGCCGGCCGCATGACCTTGACGCAGCGGAAGGTGTTGAGGTGGACGTGCCGCGCTTTGTAGACCTCCCCCATCCCGCCCGCGCCGAGGAGGCCGACGATCTCGTACTTCCCATCGAGCAACTTCCCGGGAGTGATCGATGACATGCGGAGCAAATGTGCTCCTTCACGAAGCTCGACGCAAGTTCGTCCCTCCGACATGAGCGACGAATCAGACGGCAAGTGGACCCGGCGGCGATTCCTCGAGGCAATCGGCAAGGCCGGCGGCGCCGCGGCGGTGTACGAGGCCATGACCGCGCTCGGGCTCATCGGCGTTCCCGACGCCTTCGCGCGCGTGCCGCTTCCGCCGAACAGCGGCAGCGGCAAGAGCGTCGTCATCCTTGGCGCAGGCATCGCCGGACTCACCGCCGCCTACGAGCTGAAGAACGCGAACTACACCGTGACCGTGCTCGAGGCCCAGCCGCGCGTCGGCGGACGCAATCACACCGTCCGCCGCGGCGACGTCCTCGAGGAGATCACCGGAACGAAGCAGCTCTGCCGCTTCGATGAAGGCCTCTACCTGAACGCCGGCCCGGGACGCCTGCCGTACCACCATACTGCCGTCCTGGAATACTGCCGGATTCTGCCCGTGCCCGTCGAAGTCTACGTGATGATGACGCGGGCGAATCTCTTCCAGAGCCCGACCGGCTTCGCCGGCCAGCCGACGCCGAACCGCCGCATCGCCAACGACACGCGCGGCTGGATCTCCGATTTGCTCGCCAAGGCCATCAACAAAGGCGCGCTCGACGACCAGCTCAGGCCCGCCGACAAGGAAGCGCTGCTCGACCTCCTCACCGTCTTCGGCGACGTCGATGCGGAGCAGGGCTACGCGTACGAGGGCTCGTCGCGCTCCGGCTACGAGATCGAGCCGCAAATCGAGCCGTGCGCGGTCATCGAGCCGAAGCTCTCGCTGCACGATCTCCTGTCCGCGAACTTCTGGAACCACCGCTTCTATCAGTCCGAAGAGTACGAGTGGCAGCCGACGCTCTTCGAGCCCGTCGGCGGCATGGACGGCCTGGTCAAGGGTTTCGAGGGCTACGTCGGCAAGCTCGTGCACCGCGAGCGCGTCGTCACCGCGGTCCGCACGTACGACGACCGCGTCGAGGTCGAGCATCGCGGCCCCGACGGCGCGACGGAGATGACCAAGGCCGACTGGTGCATCTCCACGATCCCGCTGCCAATCCTCTCCAAGATCGACAACAACTTCGACGACGACTACCGCATCGCCGTCGGCTGCGTGAAGTTCGCGGCGACGTGCAAGGTCGGCTGGCAGTCGAACCGCCGCTTCTGGGAGCGCGACGAGCAGATCTACGGCGGCATCTCGTACATCAATCACAACATCACGCAGATGTGGTACCCCTCGCACGGCTACCTCGGCGAGAAGGGCGTGCTCACCGGCGCGTACAACTACGACTGCAACGCCAAGGCGATGGGCGACCTCGGCCTCTCCGAGCGGCTCGACCTGGCCCTGGAAGGGGCGAAGCGCCTGCACCCGCGCTTCGCCGAGTTCGTGCCGAAGGAGCTCGGCCTCTCCATCGCCTGGCAGAACGTCCCCCACCAGCTCGGCGGCTGGGCCGACGACATCGACTGCAACTCGCCGCTGTACAAGCGCCTCCTCCGCCCCGACCGCCGCTTCTGGGTCGCCGGCGACCAGGTCTCGCAGGTCTCCGGCTGGCAGGAGGGCGCGGTCCGCTCGGCGTGGTACGTGATCGAGCGCATCAACCAGCCCGCGCTGCTGGAGCGGCCGCCGGTCGCGCCGAAGCTGGCGGCCCCAAGAAGAGCCGCGCCGGGAACCCGCCGGCGGACGCGCGGACTGCCGTAAAATACTTCCAGCCCGGCTTCCGGTAACGATTTGCGGTTTTCTGTCACTCCTTAAGAAGGAGGAGAGCCCTCATGTCCGTCGTCCCGTCTCTCGCACGCGCGCGCCGCGCAAGAATCACCGTGAAGGCAACCGCCGCCGTCTCCCACGAGTTCGATCCGGGGCCGGCGTTCCAGCCGTTCCGCGATCTGTGCACCGTCTATCCGTCGACCGAGGTCTACCCAGCGGCGGACTTCCGCACCGAGTGGGGGCCGATCTTCCACCGCGGGCGGCTCGACGGCAGCGCCCGGCTGCTCGTCATCGGGCAGGATCCGGCCGCGCACGAAACGTTCATCCGGCGGATCCTCGTCGGCGAGGCGGGGCAGCGCGTGCAGGGATTCATGGCCAAGCTCGGCATCGTCACGAGCTACGTCATGATCAACACGTTCCTCTACAGCGTCTACGGACAGGGCGGCGGCAACAAGCACAAAGACGACCCGCAGATCGCCGAGTACCGCAACCGCTGGATCGACGCGATCCTCACCACCGCGAAGATCGAAGCGGTCGTGGCCCTCGGCTCGCTGGCCGACGCGGCGTGGTCGCAGTTCAAGAAATCGCCGTTCGCGGCGGCGCACCCAAAGCCGCCGTACGCCAAGATCACGCACCCCACCGCGGACGCGCCGCATCCCGGACAGACCGACGCGAAAGCGGCCACGAAACAGTTGCTGGCCTCGTGGAACGCCGGACTGGCCGTGCTTCGTCCCGCCATCAAGACTCCCGACGCCCCCGCCGACCCGGCGAATTACGGCGAGACGTGGAAGCCTGAAAATCTGGTGATGATCCCGGCCCGCGACTATCCGCCGGGCCTGCCGCAGTGGATGCATAACCTCGACGGCTGGGCCGTGCGCGGCGTGCCGCCCGGACCGGCGCCCGACAAAAAGCGCGTCCTGACCATCATCGTTCCCGAAGGAGCAACGTCATGACCAAATACGCGCTGCGCGGACGCATCGTCACCGTCAACACCAAGTCCGATGCCATCGCCGACGGGGTCGTCTATGTCGACGGCAAGTCCATCGCCGCCGTGCAGGAGGCCGCCGCGCCGCCGCCGAACGCGTTCGCCGGCGTCATGCCGGTCGACACCGGCGGCACGATCTTCCCCGGCCTGATCGAGCTGCACAATCACCTCGCCTACAACGTCATCGGCCTGTGGCTCGTCGACAAGAAATACACGAATCGCGACCAATGGCCGCGCGGTACCTCGTACCAGACGAACCTCACCGGCCCGATCAAGGTGCTGGCCAGCCATGCGCCGCTGCTGCCGGCCATCACCCGCTACGTGGAGTGCAAGTCGCTCTTCGGCGGGACGACGGCGTCGCAGGGGATCACCCTGTCGGCGTCGAACGGCGTCCGCAAGTTCTTCAAGGGACTGGTGCGCAACGTCGAGGAAACGCTCGATCCCGATCTCCCCGATGCCAAGGCCAAGATCGGCGACGTGGCCTCGAAGGACGCCAACGCCTTTCGCGCCCAACTGAAGAAGGCGAAGTGCTACCTGCTGCACCTGAGCGAAGGCACCGATGCCGCGGCCCACGCGCACTTCGAGGCGCTGACGGCGGTCAATCCCGATGCCCTCGCGGCGTCGCTCTCCGGCATCCACTGCGTGGCCCTGCAGCCGCTCGATTTCAAGGCCATGCACGCCAACGGCGCCTCGATGGTGTGGTCGCCGCTGTCGAATTTGCTGCTGTACGGGCAGACGGCGCGCGTGAAGTACGCACGCGAGGCCGGCGTTCCGGTCGGCCTCGGCCCCGACTGGGCCTACTCGGGCAGCAAGAATCTCCTCGGCGAGCTGAAAGTGGCTCGCGCCGTCAGCGCCATTCAGAAGCTCGGCATCAGCGACCGCGAGCTCCTCTCCATGGCCACCATCGGCGCGGCCCGGATCCTCGGATGGGATGCGCTCGTCGGCTCGATCGAGAAAGGGAAGCGCGCGGACGTGATCGTCGTCGGCGGCGTCTCCGCCGATCCGTTGGACGTGCTGTTCAAGGCCGACGAAGGCGATGTGCGGCTCTGCGTGATCGACGGCAACCCCCGCTACGGCCTGGCCGCGATCATGACCAAGCTCGGCGCCGAAGGGGAAACGATCACCGTCGCCGGCAAGACGCGCGTGCTGTCGTTCACGAACGACCAGGAGGGCGCGCCGTCGATGAAGCTCGCCGACGCGCGCGATGCTCTGGCCGAGGGCATGAAGAACCTGCCCAAACTGGCAAAGGAGGTGGCCAAGCCGAAACCGATGGCGTCCGCCTTCGCCCTCCGCTCGGCGAAACCGACATGGACGCTGGCCCTCGACGAGATCGAGGAAACGGGCGTGGAGATCCGTCCGCACCTGTTCGCCACCGGCATGACCGTGACGGATCGCCCGGTCGCCCTCGCCGCCCTCACCCCCGTGAAGCTCGACCCGCTCACGGTCCACGACGACAGCGACTTCTTCGACATCATCGCCAAGGAACCGAATCTACCCGACGCATTGAAGGACGCTCTCGGCGTGAAGCCGGCGAAGCCGGCCAAGAAGAAGAAACAGGTGGTGGCGACGCCGTAAACACTTCGGGCCGCGCGTGAGCGCGGCCCGGATCAGGTTCGGCTGGAGCGGGCAACCGGACTCGAACCGGCGACATCAACCTTGGCAAGGTTGCACTCTACCAACTGAGTTATGCCCGCGTGCTGCGGCGGCGAAGATTACGGGGAAGGGACCGGCGCAGTCAAGCGCGTTCAACCTCGCTCCGGGCGGCCCTATTCCGTGATCTAATCGGCCGTAAATCAGGAGATAAGAACATGCCCATTCCGAAATACGCCGTCCTCGTCGGCCGCGCGGTCGACCGCAAGTTCGCCACCACTAAGAGCAACCACTACCAGATCAAGATCGCCGCGGCCGGACAGAGCTACCGCATCGCCGTCAACGTGCAGAGCGCCGACGGCTCCGAGGTCCTGTACGCGATGCGCGACAACTTCACCCATCCGAACCTTGCAGCACTGGCGGCCCTCGGCGACGGGCATCATCCGCTGCCGTCGACGCCGGACGGGCTGGCCATCGACTTCGTGCGCAGCGAGCACCTCACCCCGGCCGACTTCGTCCCGCTGCCGGCCACCACGCCGGGCGACGACAACGACCTCAACGACCGCGTCGACGGCTTCGTCGGGCGCGCCATCAGCCAGAAGGACGCGCGCGTCTACGCCTTCGGCAGCTCCTTCCTCGATCCGGGGCAGAAGGACCAGTACTTCAACTTCAAGCCGGCGCAGGGCATCCACGACGTGCACATGAACCAGGGCAACGGCGGCGAGTTCGCGAAGGACGACGGCGTCTTCCAGGACGGCGCGCTGCTGTTCCACTTCCCATCCGAGAACCGCTGGGTCGCCCTCTTCCTCGCCTTCCAGAGCCAGTCATTCCAGACCGACAACGTCACCGGCCACGCCACCGCCGCGCCGCAGCCGCCGGTCGTCGTACCGCCGCAGCCGCCGGCCGTCACGCCCGCGGTCGCCGCGAGCATGCGCATCGTGGCCGCGCTGGCGAACTCGATCGAAGATCCGGAGATCGAGACGGTGACGCTGCTCAACACCTCGCCGGCGAAGATCGATCTCAGCGGATGGGTGCTGGCCGACAAGAACAAGAACAGGCTCCCGCTGGCCGGCGCCGTCGATCCCGGCAACGCCGTGCGGATCACCGTGGCCGCGCCGATGCAGCTCTCGAACAAGGGCGGCTCCATCACCCTCTTCGACGCGAGCGGCAAGGTCGTCGACGGCGTCTCCTACTCGCACGAGCAGGCCAGCACGCCGGGTTGGACGATCGTGTTCTGAGCTACGGCCGCTCCACGCGAATGCCGTACGCGTGGAGCTTGCGGTAGAGATTCGAGCGCTCCACGCCGAGGGCGTCGGCGGTGCGGCTGACGTTGCCGGCGAACTCGCGCAGGCGCGACAGGATGTACTGCTTTTCGAACTCGTCGCGGGCCTCGCGCAGGGTCAGGTTCGCGGCGATCTCCGCCGGCGCCGCGGGGACGCGCGTGCCGAGCTGGACGTCCTCCGGCTCGATCGTGTCGTTCTTCAGCAGGATGGCCAGGCGCTCGATCACGTTGCGCAACTCGCGCACGTTGCCGGGCCAGTGGTAGGCGCGCAGCTTCGTGGCCGCGCCGGCGGAGAGCTTCTTGCGCGGCGTCCCCGTCTCCGCGGCGAAGCGGCGGAGGAAATGCTCCGCCAGCAGCGCCACGTCGTTGCCGCGGGCGCGCAGCGGCGGCACCTCGATGGGGATCACGTTCAGGCGGAAGAAGAGATCGCTGCGGAACAATCCCTTCTCGATCTCCTTCTCCAGCTCCTTGTTCGTGGCGGCGATCACGCGCACGTCCACCGTGATCGTCTGCTGTCCGCCCACCTTCTGGAAGGCCTGCTCCTGCAGGACTCGCAGGACCTTCGCTTGCGCGTCGAGGCTCATGTCGCCGATCTCGTCGAGGAACAGCGTCCCGCCGTCGGCGAGCTCGAACTTTCCCTTGCGGTCGTCGATCGCGCCGGTGAAGGCCCCCTTGCGATGGCCGAAGAGCTCCGACTCGATGAGATCCTTCGGGATGGCCGCGCAGTTCACGTCGACGAAGGGCGCGTCGGCGCGCAGCGACAGGCGGTGCAGCGTCCGCGCGACGACTTCCTTGCCGCTGCCGTTCTCGCCGCTGATGAGCACGCGCGAGGCCGACGGCGCGGCGCTGCGGATCTGCTCCTCGAGTTTTTTCATGACCTCGCTCTCGCCGATCAGCAGCTCGTCGAGCGAGTAGCGCGACTTGAGATCGCGCACCTGCTCGCGCAGCTTGCGGTCGGCCAGGGCGTGATTGACCGTCAGCAGGATCCGCTCGAGCGACAGCGGCTTTTCGAGGAAGTCGTACGCGCCGAGGCGCGTGGCCCGGACCGCGGAGTCGACGTTGCCGTGGCCGGAGATCACGATCACCGGCGGCCCGCCGGCGGCCTTGACGCGGTCGAGCACCGTCATCCCGTCGATCCCGGGGAGCCAGAGGTCGAGGAAGACGACGTCGAACTCCTCGCGCGCCAATTGGGCGATCCCTTCCTCGCCCGACTCGCAGAGCGTC
Source organism: Acidobacteriota bacterium (assembly GCA_046723495.1). Classification (GTDB taxonomy): domain Bacteria; phylum Acidobacteriota; class Thermoanaerobaculia; order Gp7-AA8; family Gp7-AA8; genus DATDFB01. The sequence continues at coordinate 9,194 of JBKOUP010000452.1, read as the reverse complement.
GGTTTATGGCCTTCGTCGCTCAGCACCTGGGCGAGCGTCGAGCGGATGGAGAGCTCGTCGTCGATGATGAGAATTTTGGGCATTAGGCAGGTAGCTCGATTTCGAAGCGCGTTCCGCGCGGGTGGTTATCGTGAACGGAGATGCGGCCGTCGTGATCGTTCACGATGCGGTGGACGATCGCCAGGCCGAGGCCGGTGCCGCGACCTTTCGTCGAGAAGTACGGGAGGAAAAGCTTTTCCTTGTCGGCGTCGGGCACGCCGCGGCCGGGGTCGGCCACCTCGATGATCACGCGGCGCGCGGCCTTGCGCGCGGAGAGGCGGATCTCGCCGGAGTCCGTCGCCTCCACCGCGTTCTTCAGCAGGTTCCCGACCGCGCGGCGGATCTGCTCCGGGTCGACGAGGAGCTCGATGTCGGGCTCCACGTGAACGCTCACCGTCACCCCCGGCTTCACGTCGCGGTAAAGATTCGCGGCCGCTTGCAGGATCTCGGCGAGCTGCGCGTGCCGCAAGTGCGCGGCCGGCATCCGCGCGAAGCGCGAGAACTCGTCGACCATGCGCTTCAGCTGCGACACCTCCGAGACGATCGTGCGCGTCCCTTCGTCCACCGCCGCGGCCGTGTCTTCGTCGGCGTTGCGGAACTTCTTGGCGATGCGCTCGGCGGAGAGCTGGATCGGCGTCAGCGGATTCTTGATCTCGTGGGCGATGCGGCGCGCGGCTTCGTTCCAGGCGGCCAGCTTCTGGGCCTGCACGAGCTGCGTCGAGTCCTCCATGGCCACGACCCAGCCGGCCTCGCTGCCGCCGCTGAGGCGCGCCGCGGAGACTTCGAGATAGAGCAGCTCGCCGCCGCGGATCAGCGTCACCTCGCGCGAGCGGGTCGCGCGCAGGGTCAGCTCGCGGATCGTGTCGAAGAGCGGCGTGAGGTCGCCCATCAGCACGTCGGTCAGGCGCGCGCGCGGCGGCGGGGCGTCGATCTGCAGCATGGCCACGGCGGCGCGGTTGATCGACAGCAGCTCGAACGAGTCGCTGAAGGCGATGATGCCCGCCGACACCGAGTCGAGCACGGTGAAGAGGTAGGCGCGCTCGTTGTCGAGGCGCCGGTTCGTCTCCGCGATCTGCGTCGACATGGCGTTGAAGGAGTTGATCAGGCGGCCGACCTCGTCGCCGGCGACGACGTCGACGCGATGCCCGTACCCTCCCTCGGCCAGCTTGCTCGTCGCCTCGGCCAGCGCCTTGATCGGCCCGGTGATCCGCCGGGAGGCGTAGATCGACATCCACAGCGTCCCGAACAGAATCGCCAGCGTCACGAAGAGGAACAGCGACGTCTGCGAGGCCTTGAGGGCCGGCCGCTGCGCATACAGCTGCTGGTAATTCTGGTGCGCCGTGATCGACTCGTCGATCAGCCGGTTCCACGTGTTCGGGATGAAGATGCCGGCGACGGCGACGGCCGGCCCCTTGCCGACGCGCACGGCCGAGCGGATCCACTTCCCGCTGGCGACGACGTCGATCTTCGTCGCGCTCCCCTTCTCCGCCACCTCGGCGAAAAAACGCGGCGGCGGATCGGAGAGCTCGGCGATCGGCGCGCGCGGATTCGCCTGCGCCTTGACGATCGCGCCGTCGCGGTAGACCGCGGTCATGTCGACGTTGTGGAAGGCCTGCACGTGCCCGAGCGCGGCGTCGACCTGCGCGGGGTCGGCGGCGCTCGGATTGGCGGCGATCTCGCGCGCGGCCGCGCCGGCGAAGGCCGCGGCCTGATCCTGGGCCATCTGGGCGATCGTCTCGCCGTTCTGCAGGATCGTGCGCACCGGCGTGTTGAACCAGCGGTCGATGGAGACGCGCAGCAGGTCGGTGGCCACGAGGAAGAGCAGCACCATCGGGATCAGCGAGACGGCCACGTAGTTGATGACGAGCTTCGTCCGGAAGCGCGAGCCGATCACGCCGCGCTGCCGCTCCAGCACGAGCTTGATGATTCCGCGCAGGATGACGAAGACGATGCCGACGATGAGCAGGACGTTGATGTTCCAGAGGACGAAGAGCAGGACCTGGCTGCTCAAGGCCTCCGGCGAGAGGTCTTTGGCGCGCTGGACGACGTAGTAGATCAGGCTCGTGGCCGCCAGGATCAGCAGCGGCACCGAGACGATGACGCGCGGATCCTTGCGGTAGCGCAGCAGGACTTCGCGCGCCGTCATTGCACGAGCTCCGTCCCCGTCACGCGCGTCTCCCGCCATCGCGTGGAGACGTCCCACGGGATGAAGTAGAGCAGCCAGCCGCGCGACAGGTCGGCCTTGGCGCGGACTTTCAGCTTGTAGGGGCGGCGGTGACCGATGTCGAAGAGGCCCGGCTCATCGATCGTGGTCATGCGCCGCTGCAGCGCGGCGAGGTCGGAGAAGGTCTCGGAGCGGACGAGGCGGCGGTCGCGCCGGTAGTTGAGGAGGTACTCGCGCGTGACGGAGTTGAACGTGGCGATGACTTCGATATGGGCGCGGGCGATGCCTTCGTCGAACCAGCGCGGGCGGTCGCGGAAGATCTCGACGACGTAGGTGAGGCTGGTGGGGATGCCGCTCTGCAAGCTCTGCAGGGTCTCGTCGCGGAAGGCGTTGGTCAGGCTGAAATGGACGCTGACCTGGCCGTTCGCCGCCGTCGCGGCGAGGTGCTCGATGCGTGGATCGCCCTCGGCCGCGAAGGCCGCGGAGGCAAGGCAATAGAGTATGGATGCGACGAGGAGCGGACGCACGGTGTGGCTTTTTTACCACACATGGGCGCAAAGTGCCAGCGGGCGCGACGTTATCGAGTTGTGTGGGGCGGATTTCAATCCGCCCTCCGTCCTCGGCGGATTGAAATCCGCCCCACATCTCCAAATCAGGCGAACTGCTCGATCGCTCCGGTGGCGAACCCGCGCTCGTCGCGATAGCCGCTCTCGCGCAGCAGCTTCTCGACGAAGCGCGAGTGCAGCGCGTGTCCGGCGCAGACGGCGGTGATCTCGCCGGCGATCGGGCGGCCGATCAGGGCGAGGTCGCCGATGAGGTCGAGCACCTTGTGGCGGACGAACTCGTCGCGGAAGCGCAGCGGTCCGTTCATCACGCCGCGGTCGTCGAGGACGATGCAGTTCTCGACCGAGCCGCCGCGGGCCAGGCCGGCCGCGCGCAGCTGGTCGACGTCCTTGAGGAAGCCGTACGTGCGCGCCGGCGCGACCTTCTTGAGGAAGTCGTCGTGCTCGTAGTCGAAGTGGAACGACTGCCGGCCGATGCTCGGGTGGGCGAAGTCGATTTTGTATTTGATGACCAGGCGATTGGAGGGGACGATGCGGACGCTCTTCTCTCCGTCGACGACTTCGATCGGCTTCGAGATCCGCAGCACCGGGACCTCGGCGCCGAGCTCGCGGACGCCGGCGGCGTCGATGAGGTGCATGAACGGGAGGGCGCTGCCGTCGACGATCGGGACCTCGGGGCCGTCGATGTCGATGTCGACGTCGGTCACGCCGCAGGCATTGAGCGCGGCGAGGAGATGCTCGACCGTGCCGACGGAGACGTCGTCGCGGCCGACCGTCGTCGCGTAGTCGAGCGCGGTCGTCGAGGCCTGCAAGGCGGGGATGCGTAGGCCGTTGAGATCGGCGCGCACGAACTGGATGCCGTTGCCGGCCGGCGCGGGGACGAGCTCGACGCGTGTGTAGATGCCGGAGTGCATCCCGATCCCGGTGATGCTGACGTTTGCGTTGATGGTTTTGCGCTGTACGTACATGTCCACGGCCGGACCTGGAGCAGGGACAGTGCCACGAACGGCTGAGCGCGCCTCATTGAGGCTAACCGCTGTAAGGCAAGTCACTTGCCTCAAAGCACGTGCGCGCCGTCACCACGAGATTTTGTAGCCTCAGAGCGTCACGAGTGTGGTATGGGAGCCACAGTTCACCGGATCTTCATCGCCGCCTGGGCCTCGCGGTCGGCCTCGCGCCGGCGCTCGGTCTCGCGCTTGTCGAACTGCTTCTTGCCGCGCACGACGGCGATCTCCACCTTGACGCGGTTCCCCTTGAAGTAAAGCCGCAGTGGCACGATCGTCAGCCCCTTCTCCACGAGCTGCATGCGCAGCTTCTCGATCTCGCGCTTGTGCAGCAGCAGGCGCCGCGTCCGCTCCGGGTCGTGATTCTGGATGTTCCCGTGCGAGTACGGCGAGATGTGCGCGCCGAAGAGGAAGGCCTCGTCGGCTTTGACGATGACGTAGGAGTCCTTGAGGTTGGCCTTCCCGTCGCGGAGCGACTTGACCTCCGTCCCCATCAGCTCCATCCCCGCCTCGAGCTTCTGCAGGACGAAGTAGTCGTGGTACGCCTTCTTGTTCGAGGCGATCAGCTTCTCGCCGTCCGTTTTGGCCGCCATGGGTCGGCGATTCTACGGCAAGGCTGAGCTACAATCCGCGCCCGTTATGGCCAACAAGACAGTCGTCCACGTCGTCGGAACCGGAACGATCGGCGAGCCGCTCATCGGCCTCTTCACCGACTTCAAGGCCAGGTGGGGCATCGACGAGGTCACGTTCCACAAGCGCACGCCGAAGGCCGAGGACCGGGCCATGGTCGAGCACCTGATCGCGCGCGGCGGAAAGCTCGTCGTCGACGAGCACTCCCGCGACGAGTTCAACCGCCTCGGCCACCGCGTCACCTACGTCACCGAGGAGGCGCTGGAGCGGGCCACCGTCGTCGTCGACTGCACGCCCGCCGGCAACGACAACAAGGCCAAGTACTACGAGCGCTGCCGCGGGCCGAAGGGCTTCCTGGCCCAAGGCTCCGAGTTCGGCTTCGGCAAGCCGTACGCGCGCGGCATCAACGACGAGGTGCAGAGCCCCGACGACCGCTTCGTGCAGGTCGTTTCCTGCAACACGCACAACATCTCCGTGCTGCTGAAGACGCTGGCCTCGCGCGGCGGGAAGATGAGCCTGGAGGCCGGCCGCTTCGTCTGCATGCGCCGGGCGAACGACGTCTCCGACGCGAAGGGCTTCATCGCCGCGCCCGAGGCGGGAAAGCACGACGATCCCGACTTCGGCACGCACCACGCTCGCGACGCCTACCACCTCTTCGCCACGGTCGGCGAGAAGCTCAACCTCTTCTCCTCGGCGATCAAGCTGAACACGCAGTACATGCACACGCTCTGGTTCGACCTCGACATGCGCCACGACACGACGCTCGAAGAGGTCAAGGCCCTGCTGCGCAGCAACCCGCGCGTGGCCTGCACGACGAAGCGCTCCCAGAATCAGATCTTCTCCTTCGGCCGCGACCACGGTTACTTCGGGCGCATCCTGTCGCAGACGGTCATGCCGATCTCGACGCTGACGGTGCCGAGCGCGCGCAAGGTCGTCGGTTTCTGCTACACCCCGCAGGACGGCAATTCCCTCCTCTCCTCGATCGCGGCCACCCTGCGCCACATCGACGCGGAGAAGCTCGAGGAGCGCCTCGACGCCCTGCGGCCGTACATCTTCCGAGAGATTTGATGTCCCGCAAGGAGCGCGCGGTCCTCGGCATCCTCGCGCTGCTGCTCCTGGCCGCGCTGGCCGGACGCCTGTACACGCGCGGCGGGCCGTACTTCGAGAGGCCGCAGACGATCGTCGACCATGTCGGCCCCGGCAAGCATCCGCTGCACGACGCGCTCGTGCTGTTGCCGAAGGTGCGCCCGCTCCTCCCGCGCGGCGCCGACGTGACCTGCTTTCGCCCCGTCGACGGATGGGCGCCCGAGGGCGACACCGACAACTTCTTCGCCGCCATCGGGCAGCTGCCCTACCAGAACGTGCTGCCGCCGTTCACGGCCATGCAGACGACGAAGCTGCAGGACCTCGTGCCGTACGCGATCGCCGTCCGCGAGCCGTTCACGCACAGCGACTACCGGGAGATCGCCGCGTTCCCGGAGGGGCGGCTGTACAAGGTGCAGCGGTGAAGGACGTGCTCTGGCTCGCCGGCCTGTTGCTGGTGGCGGCGTTCGGGCTGGTGTCGTGGCGGATTCCGCTGGTGCGGAGGCTGGATGTGTGGGCGCGCTGCGCGATCGCCTTTGCCTGCGGGTGCGTGGTGCTGGCGGTCGTGATGTTCGCCTTCTCGCTCGTGCACGTGCCGTTCACGCGGGCGACGTTGTCGATCGCCGCGATCGTGTTTGTTGCCGGGGCGCCCCTCACCCGGCGCTCCGCGCCACCCTCTCCCCGCGGCGCGGGGAGAGGGGTCTTCGTGGCGGTGCTGCTGCTCACGGCCTACGGCCTCCTCACCGCGCGCGAGACCTGCGGCGACCTCATTTACTTCTGGGGACCGAAGGGGCAGCGCTTCTACTTCGCGGAGGCGATCGACACCGGCTTCCTCTCCTTTCCGCATTACCAGCTCATGCATCCCGACTACCCGCCGCTGCTGCCGCTCGTCTACGCCTTCGCCTCGAGCGTGGCGCATGCATTCTCGTGGTGGGGCGCGATCGCCAGCATGCTCTTGCTCCTCGTGGCCACGGCGCTCGCCTTTCGCGGCCTCACGCGCGAACGCCTCGGCGACGATCGCGCCGCCATGTACGCCACGCTCCTGACCGCGCTCCTCGCCTACGGCTACGCGCGGAGCATGGTCGCGGGCGCGGCCGAGCCGATGCTGCTGCTCTTCGAGACCATCGCCCTCGTCGCCCTCACCTTTCACGACGACGGCGAGCTCCTCGCCGCCGTCGCCCTCGCCGGCGCGGCCTGGACGAAGATCGAAGGCGCGGCCTTCGTCGCCATCGTCGTCGTCGCCTATCTCCTCACGCGCCGGCGCGTCGTGCGCGCCGCGGCCGCCGCCGCGCCAGCGGCCGTCCTCGTCCTCTCCTGGATCGCCTTCGCCAAGGCCCACAAATTCCTCGACCAGTACGGCCGCGTCGAGCAGCGCATGCACTTCGAAGCGCTCGGCACCATCATCAAGACCATGTCCCTGCAGGCCAGCTACGGCGCGTTCTATCTGCCGTGGCTCGCCGGCGGCGTCCCCTTCGCCTTGGCGAAGAACCGGCGGCGCGCCGCGCTGCCCCTCCTCGTCTTCGGCGGGCTCATCGCCGCGGCGATCTACTTCTATCTGCACGGCTTCGCCCCCGTCTGGTGGATCAAGGCCTCCGTCGAGCGCGTGCTTCTCTCCGCGCTGATGGCCCTCTTGGTTGCGGCGGCGGCGGCGAGTGAGTAGAGTCGCGGCCATGGCCTGGTTCCGCAAAGAGAAGAAGCCGAAGGAGGCGGTCGAGAAGCAGACCGCCATCCCCGAGGGCCTCTGGATCAAGTGCGACGACTGCAAGGAGATCATCTACCGCAAAGAGGTCGAGCAGAACTTCAACGTCTGCACGAAATGCGGCTACCACTTCCGCATCACCGCGCGGGAGCGCTTCGAGATTCTCTTCGACGACGGCGCGTACAAGGAGTTCGCCACGAGCATCCGCTCCAGCGATCCACTGGAGTTCCGCGACACCAAGCGCTACCGCGACCGCCTCAAGGTCTACGAGCAGCGCGTCGGCAAGGGCGACGCCGTGCTCTGCGCCGAGGGGAAGCTCGACGGGATGCCGGTCGTCATCTGCGCGATGGAGTACAACTTCATGGGCGGCTCGATGGGCTCGGTGGTCGGCGAGAAGATCACCCTGGCCGCGGAGCGCGCCGTGGAGAAGAAGGAGCCGCTGCTCATCGTCTCGACCTCGGGCGGCGCGCGCATGCAGGAGGGGATCCTCTCGCTGATGCAGATGGCTAAGATCTCCGCGGCGCTGGCGCGGATGGCCCAGGCCGGGCTGCCGTACATCTCCGTGCTGGCCGACCCGACCACGGGCGGAGTCACGGCGTCGTATGCGATGCTCGGCGACGTCAACATCGCCGAGCCGAAGGCGCTGATCGGCTTCGCCGGCCCGCGCGTGATCGAGCAGACCATCCGCCAGACCCTGCCCGAGGGATTCCAGCGCGCGGAGTTCCTCGTGGAGAAGGGCTTCGTCGACCTGATCACGCCGCGCGCGGAGATGAAGGGCGCGATCGCGCGGTTCCTGCGGTTCTTCAGCGGAAAGTAATGCCCGCGTCATCCTGAGCGCAGCGAAGGATCTCCGACTGCGCAGCTCGAGATCCTTCGCTTCGCTCAGGATGACGGAGCTGGAGTGGCTCGACTCGCTGCAAGGCAGCGGCATTCGTCCCGGCCTGAGCCGGATGCGTGCGCTGCTGCGCGCGCTGGGGCGGCCGGAGCGCGCCTACCGCTCGATCATCGTGGCCGGCACGAACGGCAAGGGCTCGACCTCGGCCACGCTCGACTCGATCCTCCGCGCCTCCGGCTACCGCACGGGCCTCTACACCTCGCCTCACCTCGTCGACCTGCGCGAGCGCTGGATGATCGACGGCGCGCCGATCGACGACGCGCTGCTGGCGCGCTCGATCGAGCTGCTGCAGCGCGCCGACATCGTGTTGCCGACGTACTTCGAAGCGCTGACGCTCATCGCCTTCATCGCCTTCCGCGAAGCAGAGTGCGAGCTGGCCGTGCTCGAAGTCGGAATGGGCGGGCGGCTGGACGCCACGAACGTCGTGCAGCCGATCGCCGCGCTGATCACGCCCATCGGCTTCGACCACGTCGAATACCTCGGCCGGACGATCCGCCAGATCGCCGCGGAGAAAGCGGGCGTGATCCACAGCGGCGCCGTGGTGCTGACGTCGAACAGCGATCCCGTCATCGTCGACGTGCTGCGCAAGCGCGCCGCGCAGTTCGACGACGAGCTCATCGTCGTCGACGAAGAGCACGACACGCCGCTCACCGGCGACTTTCAGCGGCGCAACGCCGCGCTGGCCGTGCGCGCCGCGGAGGCGCTGCGGGCGGCGCTGCCGAAGATCACGCCGGAGTCGATCGAGGAAGGCGTGCGCGCGACGCGCTGGCGCGGCCGGCTGGAGCGGATGTCGATCGACGGCAAGGACGTCTGGATCGACGGCTGCCACAACGCCCACGCCATCGCCGCGGTCGCGCCGTTCATCGCTGCGAACGTGACGCCGCCGCGCGTGCTCGTCTTCGGGATCATGAGCGACAAGGACGTCGCCGACGTCGCTCGCACGCTCTTCCCGCACTTCGCCACGATCGTGGCCACGGAGCCGTATCCGCCGCGCTCCGCGCCGGCCGCGGCGCTGGCGTCGATCGCGCGCGGCATGGGCATCGACGCCGCCGTCGAGCCGGAGCCGCGCGCGGCGATCGAGCGCGCGCTGGCCTCAGGCGGCCAGTCGGTCTTCGTG
>JBKOUP010000481.1:0-4085 GCA_046723495.1 Acidobacteriota bacterium | reverse complement strand
GAACCGCGCCAGCGGGCCCTCGGCGGCGGCCAGGCGCACGCGCAGCGCGCGGGCGCGCGCCTCCACGATGCGGTAGAGCGACACGCGGCCGCGGTCGAGGCGCTCGCGGCGCGCGGCGATGCGGCGGAGCACGAGGCCGAGGCGGTCGGACGATGACAAATGTCGCAGCTCGTGGCGGATGTTGCGCACGCGTCCTTCGACGACGTGACGGACGCGGCGGAGGTGGTGCTCGACCAGCGTGCAGATCTCGCTCTTCGCGCGCACGACGATCTCCGCGGCCGCCGACGGCGTCGGCGCGCGCAGGTCGGCGGCGAGGTCGGCGATCGTGAAGTCGGTCTCGTGGCCGATGCCGGAGATCGTCGGGATCGCGCACGCGGCCACGGCCCGGGCCACGATTTCCTCGTTGAACGGCCAGAGGTCTTCGAGCGATCCTCCGCCGCGGCAGATCAGCACCACGTCGTGCAGCTGCCAGCGCGAGAGATGCCGCAGCGCGGCCGCGATCTCGCGCGCGGCGTATTGTCCCTGCACGCGCACCGGGTAGATCTGCAGATGCAGTCCCTCGAAGCGGCGGCCGATGACGTTGAGGATGTCGCGCACCGCTGCGCCGTTCGGGCTCGTGACGACGGCGATGCGCGCCGGCAGCATCGGAATCGCTTTTTTCCGCGCGGCGTCGAAGAGGCCTTCCTCGGCCAGCTGCCTCTTCAGTTGTTCGAAGGCGAGCTGGAGCGCGCCGAGGCCGGCGGGCTCGGCGGCCACGGCGTTGAGCTGGAATTCCCCTTTTTGCTCGTAGATCGTCAGGCGCCCGCGCACGACGAGCTTCAGGCCGTTGTCGATGCGAAAGCGCAGAAAGCGCGCCGCCGTCGAGAACATCACCACGCGCATCGACGCGCGGGCGTCTTTGATCGAGAAGTAATGGTGGCCCGCCGTCGAGCGCGTGTAGTTCGTCACTTCCCCTTCCACGGCGATGTCGTTGTAGCGGAAAAGATCGATGTTGATCTGCCGGATCAGCTCGCTGACTTGGTAAACGCGTTCGCTCATACCTGAAGTGTAGGCAAGGTAGTTGCTCATCTGGAATACGCCGAAGAAGGCACAACCGAAAAAAGGAGTCATGAGATGAAAGCAGACACGCTGTTGAAGAAGACGACGGCGACGCTCGGCGCGGCCGTCCTCGCGTTTGTGGTGGGTTGCTCGACGCACCGCGCCGTCGACACGACGGCACAGACGACCGGTGAGATCCGCACCGAGCAGAGCGCTCAGAACCAGGCCACCCCCGACCAGACCCTCGGCACGGCTCCCGCGCCCGCCAATACCCAGGGCGCCGCGGTGACGTCCACCCCGGCCGTGATCTCGGGTCCCGCCGCTGTCGACAAGAGCGGCAACATCTACTCGTCGAGCGCGGTCGGCTCGGCGGGCAACGGCTCGGGCACGGGCCTGAACACCAACGTGCAGATCAAGCCGGCACAGACGACCGCGGAGTCGAACGTGACGATGACGCAGTCGCCGGCGACGACGGTCGAGACCGCCCCCGCTCCGGTGGCGACGACGCCGGCCCCGGCCCCGGTCGTGGTTGAGACGACCCCGGCTCCGGCCCCCGCGCCCGTCGTAGTCGAGACGCCCGCCCCGGCCCCGGCGCCCGCTCCGGTCGTGACGGAGACGCAGACGACGACCACGACCACCGAGACGGTTCCGATGACCTCGTCCACCACCACGACGACGCACAAGCGGATGCGCAAGGATTAAGGATTGCGATGGAGGGCAGGCACTCCTGCCTGCCCTCACTCCGTGAGCGGCCCCTCCGCTCTCCCCTCGATGAACTGCCGCACGATCGGATTCTGCGATCGCTGAAACTCTTCCGGCGTTCCCTCCTCCACGATGTGACCCTTGTGCAGCATGGCCACGCGGTCGGCGATCTTGAAGGCCACCTTCATGTCGTGCGTGATCGACACCGTGGTCGTGTTCAGCGTCCGGTCCATCTCCACGATCAACTCGGCGATGACGTCGCTGATCACCGGGTCGAGGCCCGTGGTCGGCTCGTCGAAGAGCAGGATCTCCGGCTTGAGCGAGATCGCCCGGGCGAAGCCGACGCGCCGGCGCATGCCGCCGGAGAGCTCCGACGGCCGCTTCCCCTCCACGCCCTGCAGGTGCACCTGATCGAGGCACTCCTCGACGCGCGTGCGGATCTCCGGCTCCGTCATCTTCGTGTGCCGGCGCAGCGGGAAGGCGATGTTCTCGAACACCGACATGGAGTCGAAGAGCGCCCCTTCCTGGAAGGCCATGCCGAAGTGGCGCCGATAGCGGTTCAGCTCCTGCTCCGTCATCGAGCAGATGTCGCTGCCGGCGATGATGATGTGGCCGCGGTCGGGCCGCATCAGACCGATGATGTGCTTCAGCGTGACGCTCTTCCCCTGTCCCGAGCCGCCGACGATGACGAGCGACTCGCCGCGCTCGATGTCGATGCTCAAGTCGCGCAGCACCTGCTTGCCGCCCAGCGCTTTGTCGACGTGCTGAACGGAGATGACCGGAGTGGGAACCGAGACCTCGAGAGTTCGGCCGGCTGGTCTCGTCGTCGTGCTTCGGTCCTCGGTCATCGGTCGGTCCTAAAACAGCAGCTTGGTCAGGAAGAAGTCGGAGAGGAGGATGATCAGCGAGGCCTCGACGACCGCCGCCGTCGTCGCGCGCCCGACGCCCTCGGCGCCGCCGGTGGTGTAGTACCCGCGCACGCAGCCGGTCAGCGTGAGGATCAGGCCGAAGACGGCCGACTTGATCACGCCGCTCCAGAGGTCCTTCATCACCAGGAACTCGTACGTGTTCTCCGAATAGATGACCGGGTTCGCCTCCATCAGCTTCACGGCCACGAGGTAGCCGCCGTAGATGCCGAGGGCGTCGCCGAGGATCGTCAGGAGCGGGAGCATCAGGATGCCGGCCACCACGCGCGGCACGAAGAGGAACTGCACGGGGTCGGTGGCCAGCGCCTTGAGCGCGTCGATCTGCTCGGTGACGCGCATCGTGCCGATCTCCGCGGCCATCGACGAGCCGACCCGCCCGGTGACCATGAGCGCGACGAGCACCGGCGCGAGCTCGCGCAGCATGGCCAGGGAGACGACGCTGCCGACGAAGTTCTCCGCGTGCACGCGACGGAAGCCGTTGTAGGTCTGCAGGGCCAGCACCGCCCCCGTGAAGAGCGCGGTGAGGAAGACGACGGGGATGGAGTCGACGCCGAGGCGGACCATCTGCCGCAGCCACTCCACGCCTTCGAACGGCTTGCGGAACGTCCACTTGAGCGTGCGCCACAGCATGCGGAACCAGAGCCCGGTCTCATCGAAGACGTGAAGAAAGACCAGGCCGATGCGCTCCAGGACGGAAGTCATGGCTTGTACACCCTGGGGACGCGCGCGCTGATGCGGCAGAACACTTCGTAGGCGATTGTACCGGTGTGCGCGGCGTGCTCCTCGGCGGGGATCTCACTGCCGAGGAGGACGACCTCGTCGCCGAGGGCGGCGCCGGGGACGTCGGTGACGTCGACGGTGACGAGGTCCATCGACACGCGCCCAACGACGGGCGCGCGACTGCCGCGGATCACGACTTCGCCGCGATTCGAGAGGAGACGGCTGTAGCCGTCGGCGTATCCGACGGGCAGCGTGGCGATGCGGCTTTCGCGCGCTGTGTGGAAGGTCGTGCCGTAGCCGATGGGGTGGCCTTCCGGCAGCGTCTTGAGCCGCACGATCTCGGTGCGCCAGCGGAGGACGGGCTCGAGAAGGGACGTGGCGCCCCTCACCCCGTCCCTCTCCCCGCGAGCGGGGAGAGGGTGGCCGAAGGCCGGGTGAGGGGCGCTCTGTCCCGCATCGAGCGGCGATGCACCGTAAAGCGCCAACCCGACCCGCACGTAATCGCCCGGCGCGACGATGCCGCGCATCGTCGCGGCGCTGTTGGCGGCGTGATGCAGCGGCGCATCGACGCCCAGCATCGCCAGCATGGGTTGTATGTTGTCCGTGTGGTTGTCTGTTATGGGGTGGTGCGTATCGCTGGCTTGCGGGTTGTGCGTGTAGATCGCGTCGACGCGCAGCCGCGGCGTCGCGCGGATCATG
>JBKOUP010000233.1:0-4556 GCA_046723495.1 Acidobacteriota bacterium | reverse complement strand
CGTTTTGTGATACTCGGGCAGATCGCCGTAGACGTTGCTGGCGTTGCTTCGCGAGTACACCGGGCGGTAGTACGAGCCGAAGAAGAAGAGGCGATCGCGGATGATCGGACCGCCGAGGTCGGCCGTCCACCAGTCGCGATCCTCCTGGTACTTGAGGCTGGTGACGATCGACGGCGTCGCCGAGAAGTTGTGGCGGAGGATCTGGTACTGCACTTCGCCGCTCAACCGGTTCGTGCCCGACTTCGACACGGAATCGATGAAGAAGCCGCCGGAGCGGTCGAACTCCGTGGCCTTCGCGCCGCCCCGGATGATGTTGATCTGGGCGATGTCGTGCGTGGCCGGCTCGGCGGAGAGATTGCCGAACAGCGGCAGGGTCACGTTTGCGCCGTCGAAGAGATAGACGTTGTCCGAGCCGGCGCCGCCGGCGCTCGGGCCGCGCACCTGATCCTGCGTGAACATCACACCGGGAATCAGCTTCTGCAGGTCGCGGTACTCCTGGGCGATCGGCAGGGTCTGCAGCTCCTGGCTATTGAGGCCGCTCTGGATGGCCGTCGATTCCTTGTTCACCAGCGTCGTCTCGGCCGTGACGGTGATCGACTCCGACACGCCCGCCACGCCCAGGGTCACGTCGAGCGGTGTGACCGATCGCAGCAGGACGTCCGCATGGCGCGTGGCGGTCTGCATGCCCGAGAGCGTGAAGGTGACGGTGTATTTTCCGGGGATCAGCGCCGGCAGGTTGTACTCGCCGTTCGCTTCCGTGGTGGTGACGCGCGGCTGGGGAAGCACGTTCGAGCGGGCTTCGACCGTGACTCCCGGGAGCGCCGATTTGTCCGACGCCGTGACCTTGCCGCTGATCGAACCCGTCTGCTGGGCGAACAGCGCCGTGGAGACGAGCGTCATGACGAAGAAACAACAAACCCTTCGAAGATGCTGCATGGATCTCCCTCCCTTTTTCGATTGAACTGGCCGTGCCGCAGATTCTACATCCGCCAACTACGAGAGCGGCCACTCCAGCTCGCCGAGGAAGCGCTCGTCCTCGCGCCAGCGCTCGTGGACGGCCACGTGGAGGTCGAGGAAGACCTTGACGCCGAGGGTGGCCTCCAGCTCCTGACGCGCTTCCGTTCCGATGCGCTTCGCCATCGCCCCCTGCTTGCCGATGACGATCGGCTTCTGCGACTCGCGCTCCACGACGATCGTCGCGTAGATCTTGATCAGATCGTCGCTCTCCTCCCAGCGGTCGACGGCAACCGCCGTCGTGTACGGCAGCTCCTCGACCGTGTGCGCGAGGAGCTTCTCGCGGATCAGCTCCGCGGCGAAAAAGCGCTCCGGCTGGGTGGTGTAGTCCTCGATCGGATAGGCCGGCTCGCCCTCGGCGACGTTGGCGAAGAAGAGGTCGACGAGCTGGGCGACGCCATCGCCTGTGGTCGCGGAGACAGGGACGATCTCGTCGAAGAGCTCCGCCTTCGCGTAGTGCTCCATCATCGGCAGGAGCTTCTGTTTTTTCACGAGGTCGATCTTGTTGAGGATGGCGAAGCGCTTCGCCGTCACCTCGCGCATCATGTCGACGACGTACTGGTCGCCTTTGCCGAAGGCTTCGCCGGCGTCGGCGATCATGGCCACGACGTCGGCCTCGGCCAGCGCGGAGCGGACGTGGTTCATCATCCGCACGTTCAGCTTGTGCAGCGGCTTGTGGATGCCGGGGGTGTCGAGGAACGCGATCTGCCCGCGCTCGGGATCGTTGAGGATACCGACGATGCGGTTGCGCGTCGTCTGCGGCTTCGAGGAGACGATCGAGACCTTCTGGCCGAGGATGCGGTTCAGCAGCGTCGACTTGCCGGCGTTCGGGCGGCCGACGATGGCCACCACGCCGAATTTTCGATCTTTCAGCTTCGTCTCGCTCACGCTTCCACTCCGGATCCCGGCGACGCCGACGACAGCAACGGCGCAGTATAACGGCGTACGCTCCGAGGCTGGCCCGCGCCGCGTTTGCGGTAGACGGAGAAACCACCCGCCGCCACGCCGAGCGAAAAGGGAACGCTGGTGCGTGTTGTGGCGCTCTTTCGGCATGGGGTCCGCGCGCCGCTCAAGGACCTCATGATCCAACGAAGCCGCGCTACGCGGCCGGGGAGTGGCCGCAACTGATCCAGTGGGGAGTGACGAATGCCGGCGACCTCACCCCGCAAGGCTACCGCGCCGCAAAGGCTCTCGGATACGAGTACGCGAAGTACTACGGGGACAAGAGGCCGGGATTCGCGGCGTACCTGTGGGCCGACGTTGACGAGCGGACGGTCGAAACCGCCAGGGCGCTGACGGCCGGATTCACAGCGGCGAAGGTGCCGGCGGAAATGGAGTCCACCTCGGTCAAACCCGATCCTCTGTTTCATCCGTTCAAGGCGAACTGCACCTCGCCTTCGAGCACGCACCTCAGCAAGATCGCGGCGGATATCTCGGCGAAGGCGAATCAAGAGATCGAGAAGAAGTACGCCCCCCGAGTTCAAGGCGTTGTATCGCGCGCTCGGGTGTCCCGACCCGCCAGTTCTCGGTCAGAAATGCACGCCGCTGTCGAAGATCAAAGACAACAGCGCCAAGCCCTGTGCTCATGCGGACACCTGTTGTTCGGGTCCGATCGAGTGGAGCGGACAGTTCCCCGTCGCCAACACGGTGTCCGAAACCTTGCTGCTCGAGTACGCGAGCGGCATGACCGTCGGATGGGAGAAACACAAGATTCCGGCCGACCAGATGCGGAAAATGGTCAAGTTGCACGACGTCTATTTCGACAAGACGCAGCGCGAGGATTACCTGGCGTCGATCGACGCGTCGAACCTGATCCGCGAGATCAGCGAGACACTCGACAAGGCCAAGGGACCATGCCGCAAGCTCCGGGACGACGTCCCGTTCAACGCGCTCGTCGGCCACGACACGAATATCGCCGCCGTCGCCTCACTCCTCGGCCTGAAGTGGTACTACGACCACAATGCCCCCGTGGGGACGCGCGGTCTTCCGGAAAACGACCCGCTTCCCGCGGGCGCTCTCGTCTTCGAGGTCTGGCAGCGAACCAACGACCTGTATGTGAAGATCGTCTACATGGCGCAGGGACTCGATCAGATGCGCGCGTGCAAGGACGACGAGCGATGTCCCGCATTTCGTCTCCCGGTGCAGTGCCCGGACCACTCGGCGAGAAGCGGCTTTTGCGAAATGCGACTCGTAGCCTTCACCGCGCTAGCGCGGAAGATCGCCCCTGCGGGGTCGCCGTTTCTCTGCTGCGCGGGAAAGCACACGGATTGTAAGGACGGCGGCTGAGTCCTCCTCATCCGGCTTCTTCTCGCTCACGTTCCCACTCCGGGTCCTTCGACACGCGCACGCGGTAGATGCGGCGGCGGTCGGCGCGGTCGACGACGAACTTGTAGCCGTTCTTGCGCACCGTGTCGCCGGCCTTCGGGACGCGGCCCAGCGACGTGAAGATCAGTCCGGCCACGGTCTCGTAGTCGTCGCTCGACAGCTCGGCGTCGAGCATCTCCTCCAGGTCGTCGATGCGAAGCAAGCCGCTGACCAGATACTCGCCGCCGCCGACGTCGACGACGGCGACCTCCTCCTCCTCGTGCTCGTCCGCGATCTCGCCGACGATCTCCTCGACGATGTCCTCGAGGGTGATGATCCCGGCCGTGCCTCCGTACTCGTCGACGACGACGGCCACCTGCAGGTGCTCGCTCTGCAGCTCGCGCAGCAGCTCCGAGACTTTCTTCGTCTCGGAGACGAAGTACGGCGGCCGGGCCAGCTCGCTGATCGTTTTCTGCTCCTGCCGGACGACGACGTCGAAGATGTCCTTGATGTTGACGATGCCGGTGATCCTGTCGATGCCCTCGGTGTAGACGGGGATGCGCGAGTACTTCGACTCGCTGAAGAGCCGGGCCAGCTCCTCGGTGGGGCGGCGGGCGTCGAAGGCCACGACGTCGATACGCGGCGTCATCAGCTCGTGGGCCAGGCGGTCGCCGAACTCGACGACGGACTGCACCATCCTCCCCTCGCCGCCCTCGAGGATGCCCTCCTCTTCGCCGACGTCGATGAAGGCCTGCACCTCCTCCTCGGTGACTTCCTCTTCGTCGCCGTCGCCGTCATCGTCGCGCTCCAGGCGGGCGAAGAGCCGCCGCAGCGGGAAGACGACGGGCCAAAACAGGAGGTAAAAAAAGTGCGAGAACGGCAGGAGGCCGCGCAGGATCTTTTCGCCGAGGTCCTCGGGGATGAAGGCCAGGACGAACTTCCAGAACGCGGCCACGGCGACCCAGATGGCGGCGGCGTAGAGGCAGGCCTGCCAGACGGGATGGTCATCGAAGGCCATGACGGTCGCGGTCATGGCCAGGACGAGCGAGATCTGCAGCATGGCCCCGCTCAGGAGCTGCAGGTTGCGCGGGTCGTACTGGAACCACCGCCGCGCCGCCTCCATCTCCGGATCGCCGCTCCAGCGCCGCAGCGTGACGGGACTGATGTGGAGAGCGAAGGAGCGCGCTGCGTCGAAGATGAGATAGAGAAGGCCGCAGACGATGGCGATCGCTGTCCAG
>JBKOUP010000524.1:0-3794 GCA_046723495.1 Acidobacteriota bacterium | reverse complement strand
TCGCGCTGTTGCGGACGTCGATCGTCTCGACGCTGCCGACGACGGTGCGGGGCATGATCATCGCCTCCGGCAGCTCGAGCACGACGATCGCGTAGTTCGCGTTGTGCGTCTGCGCGAAGCGCTCCGCGGTGAAGCGCGTGCGGATCGAGTACATGCCGTCGGGCGAGCGGTCGAGGGCGTAGCGGAGGCCGGCCGCCGCGCCGAAGATCGGCTCGAGGCGGCGCGCGCGGGCGCGGTACGCGGCGCGGTTCGCCTTGTCCATTTGCCGTTCGACGTAGACGCGCCGCTCCGGCATCGGCGGCACGTCGTACGGCGCGAAGAGGTCGACCGGAAGCAGCACGATCCACCAGGCGATCAGCGGGACGAAGGTGACGATCGTCCAGAGCAATTTGAAGCGCGTTTCCCGGAAGTACTCGGCGGCGAGGACGATCAGCGCGACGCAGCCGACGAGGGCGAATTTCTCGGGATAGCGGGCGATGCGGAGCGGCGGGATGCGCTCCACGGCGAAGGCGATCAGCGGGTTGTAGCGGCCGAGGGCAACGAAGAACATCGCCGCGGCGATCCATGTGTAGCGCGAGCGGCGCAGCACCGCCGGGATCACGATGACGCCGATGATCGCGCTCGGGAAAAGCATCGTGGGCCACCACGGGCCGACGAGGAGCTCGAGGAAACGGACGGGCTCGAACGACGCGCTCAGCACCGTTCGCGGCGAGAAGCGAGCCGCGCCCCGCTCCACCTCCCGGGCGATCTCGCTGTAGGCGATGAGCTGCGGCAACGCGATCAGCACCGCCACCGGAATCGATTTGAGCAGCGTCCAGCTCAGGCACGCCAGCGCGGCCGCGGCCATCGTCACCGGCTCCGCCGCCAGCGCCATCAGTCCGAACGCCACGCCGAGCTGCAGCCACCGTCCCCGCTCCACCGCCCACAGCGCGAACGGCACCATCGCCAGCGCCACGATCAGGTTGTAGAAGCACATCGCGGAGATGGCGATGCCGGAGAAGACGTAGAGCCAGGCCGCCCACCTCGAGCGCGTCAGCGCGTGCATCGCGAACCACGCGGCGACGAGATGCAGCAGGAAGTGCAGGTTGAAGGCGATGTGCGCGGGGACGAGCAGGTAGAGAACGTTGTCGGGATAAAACGACAACAGGTTCGGATTGCCGGCCAGCGGCTGCCCGCCGCCGCCGTAGAAGTTCCACCACGGAATCTCGCCGGCGCGCCAGGCCGCGGCGGAGACGACCTTGACCGGGTAGTGCGTGGAGAAGTTGTCGCGGAAGTAGAAGAAGAGCAGGCTCGACGCCAGCGCCGCCGCGGCGAGGGCGAGGGCGGCGGCGAGCTTCACGCGCACCTGGGAATCATACGATCTGCGCCCTGCGCCCTCAGATAGAATCCCCTCCCAGGAGACTCACCATGAGCACCATCGAACAGGAACTGCGCGCCGCCACCGGTCACGACTTCCTGCAGCGGCCGCTGGCCGAGGTCGACGCCGACATCGCCGAGGCGCTGCGCATGGAGACGGCGCGCCAGAACGACACCCTCGAGCTCATCGCCTCGGAGAACCACGTCTCCAAGGCCGTCCTCACCGCGATGGGCTCCGTCTTCACGAACAAGTACGCCGAGGGCTATCCGGGAAAACGATATTACGGCGGCTGCGGGCCGACCGACATCGTCGAGAACATCGCCATCGACCGCGCCAAGAAACTCTTCGGCGCCGAGCACGCCAACGTCCAGCCCCACGCCGGCTCGCAGGCCAACATGGCCGTCTACTTCGCCGTCCTCAAGCCGGGCGACACGATCATGGGGATGGACCTCTCGCATGGCGGCCACCTCACGCACGGGCATCCGCTCTCGTACAGCGGCCGCGACTTCAACGTCGTCGCCTACCACGTGCGCAAAGAGGACGAGATCATCGACTACGAGGAGATGGAGCGCCTGGCCATGGAGCACAAGCCGCGCCTCATCATCTGCGGCGCCTCGGCCTACTCGCGCATCATCGACTTCAAGCGCATCCGCGAGATCTGCGACAAGAGCGGGGCGCTGATGATGGCCGACATCGCCCACATCGCCGGCCTCGTCGTCGCCGGGCTGCATCCCTCGCCCGTGCCGTACTGCGACTTCGTCACGACCACGACGCACAAGACCCTGCGCGGGCCGCGCGCGGGCCTCGTCCTTTGCAAGGAGAAGTACGCGAAGGACCTCGATCGCGCCGTCTTCCCGGGCGTGCAGGGCGGGCCGCTCGTGCACATCATCGCCGCGAAGGCGGTGTCGTTCCTCGAGGCCATGCAGCCGGAGTTCCGCGAGTACCAGGCCCAGATCGTGCGCAACGCCAAGGCCCTGGCGCAGGCCGTGGCCGCCGAGGGCTTCCGCATCGTCTCCGGCGGCACCGACAACCACGTCTTCATGACCGACGTCTTCTCGAAGGGCATCACCGGCAAGGACGGGCAGAACTGGCTGGAGGCGGCGAACATCACGGTGAACAAGAACACGATCCCCTTCGACACGCAGAAGCCGATGGTGGCCTCGGGGCTGCGCATCGGCACGCCGGCGGTGACGACGCGCGGCCTGCGCGAGCCCGACATGAAGACGATGGCCAAGCTGATCGCGCGCGTGCTCGACGCCCGCGGCGACGCCGACGTCGTGGCGGGAGTGAAACGCGAAGTGAAAGAGTTGTGTGACCGGTATCCGATCTATTGATCGAGGGGACAGGGCACAGGGGGCGGGGCGCAGGTGGTGTTCTTGCGACCGCACCGGCTCTGAAGAAAGGAAAAGCAATGTCTCGAATCAACGGTGAAAAAGCGCGCGCGAACGTGGCCAAGAAGCGCCGCGTCGCGACGCGTGAGAAATCGCGCGCGGCCCGCGACGCTGCGCGCCAGCAGGCCGCTGCGAAGAAGTGAGCCAGGGAACGCGCGGCCAGCAGGGCAACCACCTGCGCCCCGCCCCCTGTGCCCTGTGCCCTAGAACGCAATGAAGCGGTTCCCCTACTACCCGATTTTTCTCGACGTCGAGAACCGCGACGTCGTGATCATCGGCGGCGGCAACGTCTGCGCGCGCAAGGCGGAGACGATGCTGCGCTACGGCGCGCGCGTGACCGTCGTCGCGCCTGAGCTGACCGAGGAGATCGAGGGGTGGGCGCGCGACGGCGCGATCACGATCAAGCGCAAGACCTACGACGCGGCCGACCTCGACGGCGCCTCCATCGTCATCGCCTCCACCGACGACCAGCGCGTGAACGAGCAGATCGCCGCCGACTGCCGGGCGCGCAAGATTCCGGTCAACGTCGTCGACGTCACGCCCCTCTGCGAGTTCATCGTCCCGGCCATCGTCGACAGCGGCTCGGTGCACATCGCCATCTCCACGGGCGGAAAGTCGCCGGCGCTGGCGCGCACGCTGAAGGAAGACCTGCAGCGGATGCTCGGCACCGAGTACGCCGAGGTCAATGACGCGCTGGGGTCGCTGCGGGAGAGCGCCAAGCGCGTGCTGCCGACCGACGTCGACCGCAAGGCCTTCTTCGACGGCATCCTCGCCAAGGGCATTCTCGACATGCTCCGCGACGGGCGGCGGCGCGAGGCCTACGAGACGATCGCGGCGGCGTGCCGCGACGCCGGCGTCGAGGTGAGCGAGACCGTCCGCGCCGCGCTGGCATGAGCGAGCGCCGGGCCGTCGCGCTCCTCGCCGCGGTCTGGCTGCTCTCGACGATCATCTGGCTCCGCCCCGGCGTCACCAAGCCCGACGGCGCCGCGTACTTCTCCTGGCTGCCGTCGACGTGGATCGACCACGACCTGCTGCTCTTCCGGGCC
>JBKOUP010000169.1:0-6591 GCA_046723495.1 Acidobacteriota bacterium | reverse complement strand
CTCTGCAAGGGCGGAACATGGTCGTGGCCAATATGGCGGCGATGGCGGCGCCGGCTCCGGCCGATCCGCCGGTGCCGTGGAATCCGGCCTTCTGCGTCGTGCGCGGCAATCTCCTGCACGTCGACATCGGCGGCTGCACGCTCCTCCAGTCGACGACGGACAACGACGGCAACGTCCATTCCGACGGCACGTTCATCGTCAACGACGGCATCGCCCTCGGCCTTTACAACTGGAGCAGCAAGACGTTCACGCCGTTCGCGAACGGCGCGATCTCCGTCACGAATCGCTACCAGGCCCTCGACTCGCAGTTGAAGAGCTGCCAGCTCGTCAACAACAGCGGCGTCTTCACGATCCCGCTCACCGCGGCCGAGGGCGCGAGCGCGAAGGCGACGTCGCTGGCCATCGCCGTCAACGGCAACGTCGTCGCCGCGGAGTTCGCGAACGGCTACTGGATGGACCTCGCCGCCGACTCGCAGCGGCTGCAATGCGGCGGCGCGAACGGGCAGAACCAGATCATGGTGCGCAAGTTTGGCGAGCCCATCGTCGGGCAGCCGCCGCCGGTCACGGTGACGGTGCTGCTGTTTGAATGGATCTTCCAGGGCGGGCAGTGGACGAACCCGCAGACTCTGCCGACGTCGACCGACCTCTCCATCAGCTTCGGCAAGACCGACGCGAACGGCCTCGCCGACGCGACGGTGACGGTCAACGCCGCGAGCCTGAACCTTCCCGGCATCCGCAAGCCGCTCGACAGCTACATCTACTACATCGTCATGACGGATCCCGACGGCAATCCGATCGGTGACGGCCCAGGCAAGTTCACGTTCTTGCATGCCATCCTCGCCGTCCTGCTGTGGAATGCCTTCCAGGCGCCGTCGAATCCGGCGTGGACCGACGTCAGCCCGGTCCTGAAGGCGTACGCGCGCCTCTATCCGGGGATGAAGTCGCAGCTCGACATCGGCGACGAGGCCACCGTCGTCGGCTTCGCGCCGGTGATGCTGGCGCGCATGAGCGCGCCGCCGCTCGATCCGGGATTCATGCCGGTCACGCGCGACCTCTCGCCGACGAAGACGAACATGATCGTCACGTGGCTGAAGAGTGTCGTCGCAGGAGGAAGCCATGCGTAAGTCGATGCTCGTCGCCTCGTTCCTGGCCACGGCGGCGGTGGCCGCGCCGCCGGCCATTCCTTACAGCATCGCTCTGAAGAGCTTCTCCATCGCCGGCTTCCCCGGCGTGCATTCCGCGGTCGTCGCCGGCGCGCCGGAGCAGCTGGTGGTGCTTGCCGGGCGGCGCAACGGCATGCACGGCTTCCCCTCGGGGAAGAACGCCGCGGCCGGACCGTCGTTCCCGAAGATGGAGGCGAACACGACGGTGTACGTGCTCGACCTCGTGCACCAGAAGCTCCTCGGCTCGGCATCGGTGACGTCGCTTCCCGCGCCGATTGCGAGCCAGCTGCAGGCGACGAAGGCGCAGTCGCAGCTCTTCAACGGCTGGCTCTACATCCTGGGCGGCTACGGTCCCGATCCGAAGAGCGGAACGCTGACGACGCTCGCCACGGCGACGGCGATCAACTTTCAGGCCCTGGTCAAGGCCGTGACGTCGAAGCAACCGCTCGACGCCGCGTTCGCCGGCGCGAACATCGTGCAGTTCCAGCACCCCGCGCTGGCATTGACCGGCGGCGAGCTGGCCCTCCTCCGCGACGCCAGCGGCGCGACCGACTTCGTGCTCGCCTTCGGGCAGCAGTACGCGGGCGAGTACACCGCCGGCGGCGGCCTCGTGCAGCAGGTCTACGCGAACGGCGTGCGCATCTTCCAGTTCACGTTCGCGGCCGGGAACAAACCGACTGCAATCAAGTTCGTCGCCGCCGTCCCCGATCCGACGCAGGTGCAGCAGAACCCGGAGAACCCGTACCACCGGCGCGACTACACGCTGAAGGCCTCGATCGATGCCAAGGGAGCGCGCCGCCTGGCGGCGTACGGCGGCGTCTTCAAGGGCGGGCGGCTGGAGGGCTACCTCAATCCCGTCTTCATCTCACCCGGCACCAACACGGTGACGCTGACGCCGAACAACACCGCGCAGCTGATGAACCAGTACGGCACGGCCGCGATCCAGCTCTTCGACAAGAGCGGGGCCACGATGTACACGACCTTCTTCGGCGGCATCAGCCAGTTCCATTGGGACGCCGCGGCGAAGAAACTCGTGCACGACAAGGTCGACGTCGCCAAGAACATCGACGGACTGCCGTTCATCAACAGCATCGCCACGCTGAAGATGTCGACCGCCACGGACACCGGCGCGCAGTTTCTCCACCTCGGCCAGACGTTCGCGCCGTCGGGGATGATCCCGACCTGCGGAGGAAAACCGGCACCGTACGACGGCACCGACGCCGCCTTCGTCATCGCCGGCGGAGTCCCGCAGACGACGGAGGGCGTGATCGCGCTCAACGGCGTGACGAAGGCCGGCGTGATCGGCTACATCGTCGGCGGCATCGCCTCCACCGCGCCGTATCCGGGAAGCACGAATGCCTCCTGCGCGTCGCCGCTCATCTTCCAGGTCACGCTCGACCCGAAGACGCCGTCGAACACGATGCAGTTGACGATGCCGCCGCCGTAGCCGCGCTATGGGAAGTAGACCTCGATGGTGCCGGAGTAGTGCTCGTTACATGGCGGCTCGCCGTAACGTCCGCAGATCGGCAGGTAGTGGTGGTTGATATAGCCGTTACAAGTGACGTGGGCGCTGAAGTAGCTGGTCGTCTCGTATCCGTATAGTCCGGGCGCGCAGGTGCCGCCAGAGCTGTTGATCGTGCACGAAGCGCTGGCGTTGAAGCCCGAATGATCGGGATCCGACTGATCCGCTTCGAGCGTCCCGCTGTAGTAGTCGCCGGCAGGCGTGTAGGCCGAAGTCTCGACGGCGTAGAGCGTGCCGCTGGGAGGGCCGTAGTCGATCACGATCCGCCGCGCCGCGACGTAGCTGCCGTCGAGGAAATTCACGTAGTAGGTCGTGTCCGAGTCGTCGGCGCCGAAATGGAACTTGGGCAGCCTGGCCGGCCGGACGGCCGCGCGCCCGTCGCGTTTGATGAACAGCGGCCCGACAGCGCCCTCGGCCGGGGCGGTCGCGGCGATGGTCTCCCGCGCGGCGGTGAACGTCTCCTCCGACGCGTGGGCGAAGACGAGCGGCTTGTGATCGCGGCCGTAGACGGTGACCCCGTGCGGGATGGGCGTGCCGTCGGGGATCAGGGCCAGCCCGCCGCCGGGGTCGACGACGATCACCACGGAGCGGTGCTCGGCGGCCTGCAGGGATGCGGCGAAAAAGAGAGCGGCAAGAACGGACATCGATAGGCGCTTCATAACGGAATGACCTCCTTGCCTATTTTAAATGAGAAAAGGACAGGCGCCTTGGCTTCTCCTGTCGAACTGCGCGATGTGACGTTCGCTACTGCAGGCCGCCTAATAAAGCCGACTCATCTCAAACGCAAAAGTCCCGGCGTGACCGCCAGGACTTCTGCCTTCCGACTTCTGCCTTCTGCCTTACTGCGCCGCTTCGACGATGATGCCGATGTTCTTCGCTCCGCTGGAGCGGGCCAGGTCGAGGAACGACATCGTGGTCTCGTAGTCGACGTCGGGCGAGCCCTGGAAGAACACCATCTTGCTGGTGTTGCCGTGCAGGATCTCGCGCAGGCGCTGCGGGAACTGGTCGAGGGGGACGGAGTCCTTGTTGATCAGCACGGTCTTGTCGGGCTGAAGCCTGAGGATGATCTGGTCCTGCACCGCGGACGGAGGGAGGTTCGCGGGTGCTTTGGGAGGAACCTTGACCAGATAGCCCATCTGCACGACCGGCGTAATGACCATGAAGATGATCAGCAGCACGAGGACGACGTCGACGAGCGGCGTGACGTTGATATCCGAGCGGAGTGAACCGCCGCCACCTACTTGCATTTATCCGTTCCCCTGTTGCGGTGCCTTCTTCGGTTGAGCGATCAGGCCGACGTTGTTGAATCCGACCTCGCGGCAGGCCTTGAGCACGTCGAGGACGGCGCCGTACTTCACGGTGCGGTCGCCCTTCACGGCGATCTCGCGGTCGGGCGTGCGCTGGTGGATCTGTTCGAGCTCCGACTGCACCTGCTGCTTGAGCACGACCGTCGAGCCGAGGTAGACGCTGCCGTCCGTCTTCACCGAGATCTGCAGCTGCTTCTCCGTGTCGGGCGTCTTCTCCGGGTCTTCGGTGACCGGGAGATTGATGGGGACGCCCTTCTGCAGCATGGGCGTAACGACCATGAAGATGATCAGCAGCACCAGGCAGACGTCGACGAGCGGCGTGACGTTGATGTCCGACGTCAGATTCGTCTTGGTCAGCTTGCCGAGCGAGCTATGCCACCGATGACTTTTCATTGGCTGCGGCTTCCTTCATGAAGTAGATGGCCATCTCCGAGCCGGAGTTCGACATCTCCACGGTGAAGCGGTCGATGCGGTTCTGGAAGTAGTTGTAGGCCCACACCGCCGGGATGGCCACGAAGAGGCCGAAGGCGGTGGTGACGAGCGCTTCGGAGATACCGGCCGACACGGAGGCGATACCGCCGCCCGACGTGGCCATCTTCGAGAAGGCGTTGATGATGCCGACGACGGTGCCGAAGAGGCCGACGAAGGGGGCCGTGGCGCCGATGGTGGCCAGCACGCCGAGGTTCTCTTTGAGTTCGGCGACGGTGATCATGGCCGTGCGGTCCATGCCCTGGCGGGCCGCTTCGACCGGCACTTCCGGATCGGTGGTGCGCTTATCGCGGCGGACGGCTTCGAACTCGAGCAGCCCCGCGCCGATGACCTTGGCCAGATGGCTCTCCTTGTACTTCTTGGTGATGTCGATGGCCTGCTGATAGTCGCCGCGCGTCAGCACGTTCGAGAGCGCGCCGAGGAGCTTCAGCGACTGGTTCTTGGCGCGCTGAAAGGTGATGAAGCGCTCCACCATGACCCAGATCGAGTACACCGACATGAGGATCATCAGAATGACCACGCCCTTGGCCAGGTTGCCCATCGAGTTCCAGAGTGCGATAGGACTCATATCCATGATTCAGTTCCCTCCAAAATCGTCCGGACCAGCCGGGATGTTTAATTCAGCTTGAAGTTGACGGTTAGGTTGAAAATGACGTCGACCGGCTGGCCGTTGAGCGTCCCCGGCTTGAATCTCCACTTTTTCACGGCCTCCACCGCGGCCTGATCGAGACCGAAGGGCAGCGGCTTGAGCACCTGCACGTTCTGCACGGTGCCGTTCTTGTCGATCACGCATTCGACGATGACGATGCCGGAGACGCGGGCCTTGCGAGCCACCTCCGGATACTGCGGCTCGACGCGGCTGATGGTCACGGGGGCCTTGACGTCGCCGCCGACGCGCAGCGGCGCGGCCTGCTCCACCTTCGGGGCGGTGTCGGTGATGACGCCGCCCGTCACGCCGCCGACGACGCCGCCGACGACGCCGCCCTCCACGCCGCCTTCAACGCCGCCCTGCACGCCGGCGCTCGACGGCTGCACCGGAACGGGGTTGACCTTCTCCGGCACCGTGGTCGGGGCCATTTCCTGGATGTTCCTCGGCACTTCCACCGTCTTCACCACCTGGGTCTGCTGCGGCGCCGCTTTGGGGGGCGGCGGCGGGGGTGGCGGAGGCGGCGGGGGCGCGGCGGCCATCGAGTACTGCGCGACCTGCGCCGGCGAGTTCGTCGGGAAGGAGATGTTCCAGATCGTGCCGACGGCCACGGCCACGATCACGATGACGTGAAGGCCGATGGAGACCGGCAGGGTCAGGAGCTTCTGGATCCCGGTTTTGTGCTTCTTCGATTCGACGACGGTAGTTTCGAACATGTCGGTTTAGCTCTTCTTCGCGGAAGCGGCGGCCTTCTTCTTGTTGATGATCTCCACGGCCTTGTTGCGGATCTCGTCCGCCTTCTTGACGTCCTCCTGGGCTTTGATCGGATCCGTCTCCGTCAGGGCCTGCTGCCGCCAAAGGAGGTTGAGGTAGGCCATGGACTCGAAGTAGTCGGGCTTCATGGCGATGGCGTGCTCCAACGCGGCCTTCCCCTTCTCGATGATGTCGATCTTTTCCTTCGGATCGGCCGGCGGGTTCTTGGCCACCTTCTCGTAGCAGACGACGCCGAAGATGTAGAACGACTCGGGGTTCCGCGAGTCGAGGAGGGTGATCTTCTGGTACCAGTTGAGGGACTCGTTGAAGTTGCCCTGCTTGGCGTAGAGCGTGGCCACCGACTTGACCGCCTCGAGGTCGGTGGGGTGCTGGGCCAGGTAGGCACGGAAGTAGTCGATGGCCTGCGAGGTCCGGTTCGCGTTGAGGTACATGTTGATCAGCGCGTCGCGGGCGATGCGGTCGTCGGGGCGCTTCTTGAGGTATTGGCTGAGCTCGGCGATGGCGGCGTCGGCGTGGGCCTCGTTCTGCGGCGACTTGTCGTCGGGAATGTAGAGGCCGATCTGCGAGTAGCCGATCATCCGATCGAGGTCAGCGAAGCTCGGATCGATGTTGCGGGCGTCCTGGTAGCCCTTCAGGGCCGTGGCGTAGTCCTCTTTCTCGTAGGCCGCGTTGGCGTCCTTGATCTTGACG
>JBKOUP010000482.1:0-6619 GCA_046723495.1 Acidobacteriota bacterium | reverse complement strand
CTTCGAGGAGTACCGCGGCCGCGTCAACGACGAGGCCCCGCTGGCCGCGCTCGTGGCGCGGCAGGCCGGCGCGCGCCACGAGATTCACGACTTGTCGCTCGCCGAGCTCAAGGCCGAGTTGCCGAAGATCTTCGAGGCCATGGACCAGCCGAGCGTCGACGGCCTGAACAGCTACTTCATCAGCAAGGCCGCGCGCGAGCATGGGCTGAAGGTGGCGATGTCGGGCACCGGCGGCGACGAGCTCTTCGGCGGCTACACGTCGTTCCGCGACATCCCCCGCTGGATGCCGATCACGTCGGTGCTGGCAAAAGTCCCCCGCCTCGGCGACGCCGTCCACCGCGCCAACGCCGCGCTGGCGCGGCGCAGCCGTCACGTCAGCCCGAAGATGGGAGAGATCGTCCGCTACGGCGCCTCGTGGGCCGGCGCCTACCTCGTCAAGCGTGGGCGCTTCCTGGCCTCGGAGCTGCCGTCAGTCCTCGGCGAAGAGATCGCCCGCGAAGGGCTGCAACGCCTGGACATTCTGGGCATCATCGAGAAAACCGTGACGCCCGACCCCGGCAACGCCTACGCCCGCGTGGCCGCGCTGGAGTCGTCGCTCTACCTGCGCAATCAACTCCTGCGCGACATGGACTGGGCCAGCATGGCCCACTCGCTCGAGGTGCGCGTGCCGCTCGTCGACGCCCATCTCCTGCGCAAGCTTGCCCCCGCCCTCGTCACGCGCCGCGAGCGCGGCAAGCAGCTCCTGGCCTGCGCGCCGCGGCCGCCGCTCCCCGAGGCCGTGAGGAACCGGAGAAAAACCGGCTTCACCCTGCCGATCAACGAGTGGCTGAAAGAGGAGGGGCGCGTCGAATTCGGGAAGCGCAGCTGGGCGCGCAAGGTGTACGAAACGATGTTTGCGAGCGACCGCGGGCACTACTGAACCGTGATCGTGCGCGACATCCCCCGTCCGCGATGCCCATCGACGGGGCAGAACACCTGATACGTCCCCTTCTGCAGCATGACCGTCATCGGCGCGGTGTCGCCGCGCATCAAATCCTCCGACAGCTTCTGATCGACGCCCGGGCCCTGGATGGCGAAGTTGTGCTTCATCGTCCCGGCGTTGGCGATCGCGAACTGATGCATCCCCGGCGACAGCGTGTCGGGCATCTCGATGCGATACTCCGTCAGCTGCACCTGCACGGTCGGCATCGTCGCCGCCGAGGCCTGCTTCGACGGCATCTTCGCCTGCGGCGGCATCACCGGGTTCATGGCCGTCGAGTTTTCCGGCACCGCCTGCGGGTTGCCGGTGGCGGTCGTCGTCTGCGGCGCGCCCTGGTCGGTGTGGCGCGGCCCCGGGCAGGCGGCGAGGAGCGCGAGCAGCGCGGGCACCAGCAAGAGCCTTCGCATCAATGCTTCTTCGTTTTCGTCGTCGTCTTTGTGCCGGTGGTCGTGGCGATCGTGGCGGACGTCGACGTCGGCGTCTCCACCGCCTCGGTGGTCGTGCCGGGCGCGGCGATCGTCGACGTCGTCTCCGTCTGCGCGCCGTGCACCTCTTCGGTGCCGCTCACGGCGAGCGTGCCGGTCGTCGACGTGCCGGCGGTGTCGAGCTGTGTCGCCGCGTTCTTCGTGTCGGTGGCCACCGATGCCGGCTCGCCCGTACCGCTCGTGCCGTTCGCGCTGCGGTCGGTGGCGTTGCCCTTCGTGCCGGTCTCGGCCGGCTGGTCCTTCTTGCGGCAGCCCGGCGCGGCGATGACGGCCAGCGCGAGCAGCGCGATCAACAGCGGGTGACGCATGAAAACACTCCTTCGCCCCGCGGGTGACGCAAAAGGCGTGCGCACCGTATATTGCGGCGAGTTCATGAAGCTCGACCGCTGGTTCATTGCTTGCGCGGCGATCATTGCAATCACGCTGCTGCGCGTCGCCGCGACCGGGCACATCTTCAGCCCGACCTTCGACGAGGGCATCCACATCGCGGCCGGACAGGAGTACCTCCTCCAGCACAGCTACCTCGTCGACCCGCAGCACCCGCCGCTGGCGCGCGTCTTCTTCGCCCTGCCGTTTCTCCGAACGCCTCCGCCGCAAGGGGACATGATCGTGCGCGGCAAGGCGCTGCTGGAGAGCGGCGACCACGTCCCGCGCAAGATCGCCCAAGCCCGGCGCGGCAACCTGCTGTTCCTCCTCCTCGGCTGCATCGGCGTGACGCTGTGGGCGCAGCATCTCTTCGGAAAAACAGCGGCGTTGATCGCGCTCGTGTTCTTCGCCTCGCTGCCGCCGGTGCTCGCGCACGCCGGGCTGGCCACGACGGACATGTCGACCGCGGCGGTGATGCCGTTCGCTCTCTACGCGCTCACGCTTTTCCTCGAAGATCCGACCTGGTCGCGCACGCTCGGACTCGGCCTCGCCTTCGGCGTCGGTCTCCTGACGAAGTTCTCGTTCCTGCCGTTCTTCGCCGCGGCGGCGGTCGTGATCTTCGTCGTCAAGCGGCGCTTCCCGATCGCGCGCGGGCTCGTCGCGATCGTCGTCGGATTCTGTCTCGTCTGGGCGATGTACGGCTTCACGTTCTCGACGATGGCGAAGGCGAACCCGCGCACCATCGACTTCGGCAAGGAGATGTTCGATTCGCCGCGCATCGCCGAGGTCCAGATCCCGGCGCCGCTGTACTTCGCCGGCATCTTCGAAGTGAAGCTGCACGACGTCCACGGCCACGCCAGCTACCTCTTCGGCCGGACGTCGATGCACGGCTGGTGGTACTACTTCCCCGCCGCGCTGCTTTTCAAAACGCCGATCCCGTTTCTGATCCTCGCCGCGATCGGCCTCGGGATGCTCGCGCGCCGCCGCGCCGCGCCGGAGCTCGCTGTCGCCGCCGCTGCGATCATGGTTGTAGCCATGACGACCGGCATCAACATCGGCGTGCGTCACATCCTCCCCATCTACGCGCCGCTGGCGATCGCCGCGGCCTTCGCAGCGGTCCGGTGGCGCGCGCGGATCGCCGTCGCCCTGCTCGCGGCGTGGCTCGTCGTCGGATCACTGCTGGCCACGCCCGACTACCTGCCGTGGATGAACGCGTTTGCGCTCGGGCATCCGGAGCGCGTCCTCGTCGACAGCAACTTCGATTGGGGCCAGGACCTGTTCCGCCTCGCGCACGAGTGCCGCAAGCGCAACGTGCAGAACCTCGGCACGGCGATCTTCACGACGACGAGCTACTCGGCGCTCGGCATCCCGTCGGTGGCCGAGGTGCCGTGGTACGAGACGCGCCACGGCTGGAACGCCGTCAGCGAGACGCTCGTGCAGGAGGCGCGGGCGAAGGAGCCGCTGGCGTACCAGTGGCTCATCTTCGGCCGCGACTTCGTGCGCGTCGGGAAAACGATCCGGCTCTACTACGTGCCCTAATGCACGCTCATCGGCTCCGGCTCGAGCTCCAGCGCGAGCTTGCCGTCGTGCATGTTCACGAAGACCGTGTCGCCCGGCTTGAACTTCCCTTCCAGCAGACGGATGGCCAGCGGATCGATGATCTCGCGCTGCAGCGCGCGCTTCAGCGGCCGCGCGCCGAACGCCGGATCGTAGCCTGCGAGGGCAAGGTGCTCCTTGGCCGCGTCGCTGATGTCGAGCGTCAGCCCGCGCTCGGCGATCATCTTCGTCAGCGCGCGCAGCTGGATCTCGATGATCCGTTTGATGTGGCCGAGGTCGAGGGCGTGGAAGATGATCACGTCGTCGATGCGGTTGAGGAACTCCGGGCGGAAGTGGCGGTGCAGCTCCTGCTCGACCTGCTTCCGCATCTCCTCTTCCTGCTGCGGCGACTGCATCGACTTCTGGAACTCGAAGATGTACTGCGCGCCGACGTTCGAGGTCATGATGATGACGGTGTTCTTGAAGTCGACCACGCGGCCCTTCGAATCGGTCAGCCGCCCGTCGTCGAGGATCTGCAGCATCACGTTGAAGACCTCGGGGTGCGCCTTCTCGATCTCATCGAAGAGCACGACCGCATACGGCCGGCGACGAATCGCTTCCGTGAGCTGCCCGCCTTCCTCGTAGCCGACGTAGCCCGGCGGCGCGCCGATGAGCCGCGCGACGGCGTGGCGCTCCATGTACTCCGACATGTCGATGCGCACCATGGCGTGCTCGTCGTCGAAGAGGTACTCGGCCAGCGCGCGGGCCAGCTCCGTCTTGCCGACGCCGGTCGGGCCCATGAAGATGAACGAGCCGATCGGCCTGTTCGGGTCCTTGAGCCCGGCGCGCGAGCGGCGCACGGCGTTCGACACCGCGATCACGGCCTCGTCCTGCCCGACCACGCGCTGGCGAAGGTTGTCCTCCATACGCACGAGCTTCTGGATCTCCGACTCGAGCATCTTCGTGACCGGGATGCCGGTCCACTTCGACACGATCTCGGCGATGTCCTCGTCCGTCACTTCCTCGCGCAGCAGGGCGCCGCCCTTCTGCATCTCGGCGAGCTTCGCCGAGGCCGCCTCGACCTCGCCGTTGAGCTGCGGCAGCGTGCCGTAGCGCAGCTCCGCGGCCTTGTTCAGATCGCCCTCGCGCTCGGCGCGGCCGGCCGCGTCGCGCGTGTCCTCGATCTTCTTCTTCAGATCGGTGATCTGCTTGATGACGCCCTTCTCGCTCTCCCACTGCGCCTTCAGGCCGGCGATCTTCTCCTGCAGCCCGGCCATCTCCGCCTCGATCTCGGCGCGGCGGTCGTTGGCGAAGGCGTTGCTCTCCTTCGCCAGCGCCTTCTGCTCGATCTCCAGCTGGATGCGCCGGCGCTGCAGCTCGTCGATCTCCTGCGGCATCGAGGTCAGCTCGATGCGCAGCCGCGACGCGGCCTCGTCGATCAGGTCGATGGCCTTGTCGGGAAGGAAACGGTCGGTGATGTAGCGGTGCGAAAGCGTGGCCGCGGCGACGATCGCGGAGTCCTGGATCTTCACGCCGTGATGGACTTCGTAGCGCTCCTTGAGCCCGCGCAGGATGGCGATCGTGTCCTCGACCGTCGGCTCGCCGACGAAGACTGGCTGGAAGCGCCGCTCCAGCGCTGCGTCCTTCTCGATGTGCTTCTGGTACTCGTTGAGCGTAGTGGCGCCGATGGCGCGCAGCTCGCCGCGGGCGAGGGCGGGCTTGAGCATGTTCGATGCGTCCATGGCCCCTTCCGCCGCGCCGGCGCCGACGAGCGTGTGCAGCTCGTCGATGAAGAGGACGACTTCGCCCTCGCTCTCCTCGACTTCCTTGATGACGGCCTTGAGACGGTCCTCGAACTCGCCGCGGTACTTGGCGCCGGCGATCATCGCGCCGAGGTCGAGAGCGACGACGCGCTTGTTCTTGAGGCCCTCGGGGACGTCGCCTTC
The DNA here is from genome assembly GCA_046723495.1 of Acidobacteriota bacterium. Taxonomy (GTDB): domain Bacteria; phylum Acidobacteriota; class Thermoanaerobaculia; order Gp7-AA8; family Gp7-AA8; genus DATDFB01. The sequence continues at coordinate 1,307 of JBKOUP010000482.1, read as the reverse complement.
GACGACGCGCCGCGCCAGCCCTTCGACGATGGCGGTCTTGCCGACGCCGGGCTCGCCGATGAGCACGGGATTGTTCTTCGTGCGCCGCGAGAGCACCTGGATCACGCGGCGGATCTCCTCGTCGCGGCCGATGACGGGGTCGAGCTTGCCGCGCCGCGCCAGTGCGGTGAGGTCGCGCGCGTAACGCTCCAGCGCCTGGTACTTGTCCTCGGGGTTCTGATCGGTCACGCGCTGCGAGCCGCGCACCGACTGCAGCGCCTTGAGCACTGCGTCGTGCGTGACGCCGCGGCGCTTGAGGATGTCGCCCTTCACCTGCGTGATGGCGAGGAGGAAGTGCTCCGTGGAGACGTACTCGTCGTTGAACTTGCTGGCTTCCTCGAACGCGAGATCGAAGACGCGGCGCAGGTCTGCCGAGATCAGCGGCTCCGCCGAAGCGCCGCCGACCTTCGAGTACTTGGCGACCTCGGCCGCGACTTCGGCCTCCACCGGACCCGGCGCAATGCCGAGCTTGTTGAGGATCGGCGCGACGATGCCGCCTTCCTGCCGGAGCAGGACGACGAGGAGGTGTTCGGGGGTGACCTCAGGGTTGCCGGCCCCCCGCGCGAGGTTCTGCGCCTCGACGACCGCTTCCTGAGCCTTGACCGTTAGCTTATTGAAATTCATGGTGTTGCCTCACATTGAGTCAGTTGGACTCAAGTTGCGTAACCGGCAAAATTTACCTCGCATTCCTTCTGCAAGAAGGAGGCGCGGGGGTAAACTGCGCGAGAGATGAGTAAGGTGGTTAAAGCGGACTACGACGCTCGACAGCGGGCGCTACGGTTACTGGAACCGCTTGAGGACGTACATGATGGCGAGCGGGTCGAGGTGACAGTGAGCGCCGAGCCGGCGCAGAAGCCGGACTGGTGGCGATTCTGCGGCGTCTTGTCGGGAGAGAACGGAGAATCCTTCGCGCGCGCGATCGATGAAGCATTCCCGATCGAGCGATGAGAGAAATCGTCATCGATACGAACGCCGCGGTCGATTTCATGCGAGGCGACGCAACGGCACTTCAACGCTATCGCACGGGCTGGACGATTGTGTTGCCGATCCATGTGGTCGGCGAATTGTTTTACGGCGCGTTCTCTTCGCGTAACTCGGAATTGAACGCAAAGATCATCCACGATCTTGCAAACACGTGGCACGTCCTTGCGCCGACCGCGGAGACCGCGTCATTACGGCCTGCTGCGCGCGCGTGAAGCAGCGTATTTATCGCCGGCGAAGATCAACGACCTTTGGATCGCTGCTCTCTGCATCGAGCACAACCTTCC
>JBKOUP010000177.1:0-6472 GCA_046723495.1 Acidobacteriota bacterium | reverse complement strand
GTCCCTCGCCTCCATGCTCAAAGAGACCGTGGAGTCGGAGGGCCTCGAGGCCGACGTCGCCGGCACCGGCACCGAAGCGATCAATCGCCTGGCGGAAGGCCGGCGCTACTTCGCCGGTCTTACCGACCTTCGCCTTCCCGGCGCCGGCGGCATCGCCGTGCTGCGGCAGGCGAGGGAGAGCGATCCCGACTGCCCGGTCATCGTCATGACTGCGTTCGGCACGATCGAGAACGCCGTCGAGGCCATGAAGCTCGGCGCCTTCGACTTCATCCAGAAGCCGATCGACGTCGATCATCTGCTGCTGCTGCTGCGCCGCTGCCGGGAGATGCGCGAGCTGCAGTACGAGAACCTTCTGCTCAAGGACGAGTTCCAGCAGCGCTACCGGCTGCCGGCCATCATCGGCGACTCGCCGCGCATCGTCGAAGTCTCGAATGCCATCCAGCGCGTCGCCCAGACCGACTCCACCGTCCTGCTGCAGGGGGAGTCGGGTACCGGCAAGGAGCTCTTCGCCAGGGCCATCCATCAGCTCTCGCCGCGCCGCGACCGGCCATTCGTGGCCATCAACTGCGCGGCCATCCCCGACACGCTCATCGAGAACGAGCTGTTCGGGCACGAGAAAGGGGCCTTCACCGGCGCGACGGCGCGGCAGCTCGGCAAGTTCGAGCTCGCCGACAGCGGCACGATCTTCCTCGATGAGATCGCCGAGCTGGGACTCGGCGTGCAGTCGAAGATCCTGCGCGTGCTGCAGGAGCGGCGCTTCGAGCGCATCGGCGGCACGGCCTCGATCGACGTCGACGTCCGCGTCATCTGCGCCACGAACCGCAACGTGGCCGAGGAGGTGAGGGGAGGGCGGTTCCGCGACGATCTCTACTTTCGCATCAACGTCTTCCCCGTCACCGTGCCGCCGCTGCGCGACCGCCGCGAGGACGTCGACGCGCTCACGGACTTCTTCCTCGGCCGCCTGACCCGCGAGCTGAAGAAGCCGGGACTCCGCATCGCCGACGCGGCCCGCGCCGCCCTGCGCGCCTACGACTGGCCCGGCAACATCCGCGAGCTCCAGAACACGCTCGAGCGCGCCGCCATCCTCTGCGACCGCAACACCATCGAGCCGCGCGACCTCGGCATCCAATGAGCGACTATCCGACCGCGGCCGACGCCGTCGCCTTCCTCAACGAGCGTCTCGCCGCGCACGGGCTGCCGTACCGCGTCGAGAGCCTCCTCGTTCTGCCGTACATGAACCCGATGTGGCTAGCGAACTGGGACGCGCCGGAGCTGGCGCAAGCGCCCGAGCGCGACGTCATCGAGGAAGAGCTGCGCGAGGCGCGCTGGCGCTTCCCGCAAGTGCTATAGCCACTTCGCCAACCAATCCCACACTTCGCCGTACCAGTGCCGCGAGTCCTCCGGATTCGTGATCCAGTGGTTCTCGTCCGGCCAGACCAGGAAGCGCGACGGCACGCGCATGCGCTGCAGCACCGACCAGTTCTCGATGGAGTTGTTCGCTGGCACGCGCATGTCGCGCTCGCCGACGGAGACGAGGATCGGCGTCTTGAAGCGGGCCGCGTAGCGGATCGGGTTCTGTTCGCGCCACACCTTCCCCTGCTCCCACGGCGGGCCGAGGTTCATCAGCTCGCGGTGGTAGATCCCGTCCGACGTCGCGTACTGCGACTCCAGGTTCACCAGCCCCGCGTGCGAGATCAGGCACTTGTAGCGCGTTGTCGATGCCTCCATCCAATTCGCCAGGTGCCCGCCGTAGCTCGCCCCGGCCGCGGCCTGGCGCGTGCCGTCGATGAAGGGGAAGCGCTTGATGGCCTCGTCGGCCGCCTCGTTGATCTCGTCGCCCGGGCCTTTGAGCGGATCGCCCTCGATCGCCTGCGCGAACGTCTCGCCGAAGCCGGTCGAGCCGGTGTAGTTCGTCGTCAGGACGACGTAGCCCGGCGTGGCCAGGAGGTGGTAGTTCCAGCGAAGGCTGATGTCGTCGCGGGACATGCTCGCCGGCCCGCCGTGCATGACGACGAGCAGCGGGTACTTCTTCGCCGGGTCGAAGGCCGGCGGCCGAACGATCATGCTGTGGATCTTCTTCCCGCGCTTCGAGGTGAACCAGAAGTGCTCCGGCGGCAGCCAGTCGAGGTTGTTCGCGGTCATGACGTTGATCTCCGTCAGATTCGCGTGCGACTTTTTCACCGGATCGATGCGCACGACTTCGGCGGGATTGATGGAGCTGCCCCACATCCCGGTCATGACCAGCGCCGGCGACTTCTCCGCGATCATCAGCCGCGAGTAGGCGCCGCGCTGCGGATCGACGGCGAGCTGGGCGTTGCCGCCATTGCTTGACACGCGGAAGATTTTCTCCAGCCCCGCCTCCTCGGCCGTGAAGTAGATCGTCTGCGAGTCGGGCGTGATCGCGTACGCAGCCACGGCGCGGTCGAACGGCGGCCCGGTCAGGACCTTGCGGTTCTGCATCGACGGCCAGTCGAAGCGCGCCAGGCGCGGCATGCTGTAGACCTTGCCGACGTTCGGCTCGAAGACGGCGTAGAGCGTCTTGCCGTCGGGGCTGAACTGCGGGCGGACGTACGTGCCGTTGTCGCGGGCGATCCGCTCCGGCTCCGCGCCGCCCTGCACGGCGATGCGGTAGAGGTCGAGCGAGGTCTCGGCGTACGCGGCGGTGTTGCGGTTCGTGGAGACGGCGAAGACGATCGACTGCCCGTCCGGCGCCCACTCCGCGTCGATCTCCTCGCGCGACCCCTCGGCCGTCCGCCCGCCGAAGCCGGGCTCCTGGGCGAGCTTCGTCCCGGCGAGGAGGTCGTGCGCCGCCGTCTCCGCAGCCAGTCCCTGCACGAAGACGTGTACGTGCGTGTCGTCGAGCCAGCGGTCCCAATGCCGGATCGGGAAGCCGGTGTAGGTGCGCACGTGGTATTTGCGGTCTTTGCGCTCCTTGGCGATGCGCTTGTTGTCCTCGTCCGTCATCGTGCCGGCGTAGACGACGCTGGTGAAGAGGATGGCGCCGCCGTCGGGGCGGAACCGCGGCGAGCGCGCGCCGGTGGAGAGGTGCGTGACGCGCCTGGCCTCGCCGCCGGAGAGGTCGAGGATGTAGATCTGATTCTGCTCGTCGCCCTCGCGCTTGGCCGAGAAGGCGATGCTCCGGCTGTCGGGCGACCAGGTGACGTCGCTCTCCGCCGACTTGGTGAACGTGATCTGCCGCGGCTCGGCGCCCCCCACGGCCGGCACGAGCCAGAGGTCGCTCGACGACTCTTTCTCATCGTAGGCCGGCTTGGTCACGCTGAAGACGACCCACTTGCCGTCGGGACTCGGCGTGGCGTTGCCGGCGCGCGGAATCAGCCAGAGCGTTTCGTGCGTGAGGGCCCGCTTCGCCGGGATCTTGATGAGGCGCGGCTTTTCCTGGGCGAATGCGGCGAGGGCGATGAAAAAAATCGGAATCAGGCGCTTGCTCATGGGGGGACATTCTAGGTGACAGGGAACAGGTGACAGGCGACAGATCAAAATGCCATACCTGTCGCCTGTCACCTGTTCCCCGTCACCTAACTGACCCTCGGTCACTTGACAAATGACCATCGGTCACTTAAATTGTCGCCCATGAAGGTTCGGGCCCGCAACGAAGAAGACAAACTGGAGCGCCGCCAGGCCATCCTCGACGCCGGCCTGGAGCTCTGGAACGAGACCTCCTACGGCGACTTCACCATGAGCGCCGTGGCCGAGAAGGCCGGCGTGGTGAAGGGGACGCTCTACCTCTACTTCGAGACGAAGGAGCAGCTCTTCCTGGCCCTGATCTCGGACATGATGGTCGGCTACTTCGACGACGTCGACGCCTGCCTGCAGGAAGGCGGGCGCTGGTCGAAGTCGCGCGCCGTGCAGGTCCTCAGCGACGCGCTCGACGGCCGCGACGCCTTCATCCGCATGCTCACGGTCCTCGGCAACATCTGCGAGCACAACGTCTCCTACGAGCAGCTCGTGGCCTTCAAGCGCCTGACGCTGGAGCGCTTCACGCGCACGGCCGCGCTGCTTGCCAGGCGCCTTCCCTTCCTCCGGTCGGAGAGCGCCCTGCGCCTGGTCATGCACCTCAGCGCGCTCGCGGCGGGGCTGGCGCAGGTGTCGTTTCCCTCGCCGCTGCTCGACAAGGTTCTCGATCTGCCCGACCTGCGCGTGATGCGCGTCGATCTGAAGGCCGAGTTCGCCGCCGCGACGGCGGCGCTCGTGGCCGGAATGGAGAAAGCACGATGAAAGAAACGGCCCTCATCACCGGCGCCTCGAGCGGCATCGGCCTCGACCTGGCGCGCCTCTTCGCCAAGGACGGACACGACGTCGTCCTCGTGGCGCGCTCCGAGGGAAAGCTGCGCGAGATCGCCGCGGAGCTCGAGCGCGTCTTCGGCGTGACGGCGCACGTGATCGTCGCCGACCTCGCCCAGGCGGACGCGCCGCGGCGCGTCGTCGAGCAGCTCCCCGTCGCCATCGACGTCCTCGTCAACAACGCCGGCCTCGGCGTGGCCGGACCGTTCGCCGAGCGCGACCTCGACAAGCAGCTGGAGATGATCGCGGTGAACGTCGCTGCGCTGACGGCACTCACAGGACTCCTCCTTCCGCCGATGATCGCGCGCCGCCGCGGGCGCGTGCTCAACGTCGCCTCCACGGCGGCGTTCCAGCCGGGGCCGCTGATGGCCGTCTACTACGCAACGAAGGCGTACGTGCTGTCGTTTTCCGAGGCCATCGCCGACGAGCTGCGCGACAGCGGCGTGACCGTGACGGCGCTCTGCCCCGGGCCGACGGCGACCGGTTTCGCCGCCGCCGCGGAGATGACGGAGTCGCGGCTCTTCAACGTGATGAAGCCGTCGAGCTCCGCCGATGTCGCCCGCGCCGGCTACGAGGGGATGAAGCGCGGCAAACGCATCGTCATCCCCGGCGTGAAGAACTGGATGGTGGCGGAGTCGGTGCGCTTCTCGCCGCGCCGCATGGTGACGACGATCGCGCGCAAGCTGCAGGAGTCACGGCAGTGAAGACGCTCGCAGTTCTGGCGCTGCTTCTCGCCACCGCTGCCCGCGCCGAGTCGCTCGACGTCGCTCTCCGCGATGCGCGCGCCAACAACCGCCGCCTCGCCAACCAGCAGCTCGAAGCGGGCAAGGCGCACGACCGCATCCTCGCCGTGCGGGCCAACGCGCTCCCGCGCTTCAACGCCGACGTTCTCACCAACGAGAACCTGACCCGGCTGTCGTTCGACTTTCGCCAGGGATTCTTCGGCGTCTACCCCGGCATCGGCGCGATCCCGGCGCAGGACACGAAGCTGACGATCGCCCGCACGCTCGACGCGTTCGCGCTCTTCCGCGTGACGCAGCCCATCACGCAGCTGCGCCAGATCCGCATCGGCGCGCGCATGGCCGAGGAGCAGCAGGCCATCGAGCAGGAGCGCGTGCGCGGCGAGCTCGTGCGCCTGACGAGCGACGTCGCCCGCCTCTACCACGCCATGCAGCAGACGCGCGACGCGATCGCCGCCTCGGATGCCGCGATCAACGCGCTGGGAGAGATCGAGAAGACTGCGCAGCGGCACTTCGAGGAGAAGACGATCCTGAAGGCCGATCTCCTCGACGTGAGCGCCCGTCTCGCCGCCGCGCGCGCGACGCGCCTGACCGTGGCGAACGCCTACGCCACGCAGCGCGAGCAGATGTCGTTTCTCCTCGGCCGGCCCTTTACCGATCCTGATCCGATCGAGACATCCCTTCCGGAAGATCCCGATCTCCTGATCATGAAGAGGCCCGATGTCGCCGAGGTGCGCATCCGCGTCAAGCAGGCCGAGGACGACGTCCGCCTGCAGCACGCGAAGCAACTGCCGGAGGTCTCCTTCGTCGCCGCGTACATCGCCCCGTCGACGGCGGGCGTGCTGCCGCGGAACATCGCCGCGGCGACGCTCCTCGTCAGTTACGAGCCGTTCACGTGGGGGCGGCGCGGGGCGGAGATTGCGGAGAAGCAGAAGACGGCGGAGCAGGCCAGGAACGCGCTGCGCGATGCCGAGGAGGCCGCGGCGATCGAGATCGGTGACCGCCGGCGCAAGCTGACCGAGGCCCGCGCGACCATCGACGCCCGGCGTGCGGAACGCGATGCCGCCGAGGAGCGGATGCGCGTCGTGCGCGAGCGCTTCGCCGCCGATGCCGCGCTGTTGAAGGATGTCCTGGAGCGCGAAGCCGCGCTCGCCGACGCGAATCGCCGGGCCTCGGAGGCGGTCGAAAATTACTGGATCGCTCGTGTCGATCTGCAGAAGAGCTTGGGAGCCACGCCATGAAACGGATCTTTATCCTCGTCCTCCTCGCCGCCTGCGCGCGGCAGCACGTTGTCGAGAAGACGCCGGTCCCGGTCGAAGTGATGACCGTGGCCGGCCAGCAATCGTCGAACGCCGTCCGCTACTCGGCGAGCGTCCGGCCGGACTGGCAGCTCGACCTCGCCTTCCGCGTCGGCGGCTATGGCGAGGAGC
>JBKOUP010000208.1:0-1965 GCA_046723495.1 Acidobacteriota bacterium | reverse complement strand
ATGTAGCCGTTGATGACCAGCCAGGTGTTGTAGTTCACCGACTTGCGGAATGACGCGAAGCCGTGATCGGAGAGGACGATCAGCGTCGCTTTCTGCTTTTCCGCCGCGGCCATGGCGTCGCCGACGATGGCGTCCATCAGCTGATACGCCTCGAGCAGCTTGCCGCTCCACTTCGCCGCCGCCGCGGCGTCGTACGCCGGATGCTTCGGATCCATGAAGCGCCAGAAGACGTGGCCGACGCGGTCGGGGAATTCGAACTGCTGCACGATCAGGTCGTAGTCGCTCTCCAGGAACGAGTCGAACATCTTGCGGTCCTGCGTGACCGTCCAGTTCATGTCGTCGAGGAACATCTGCTCGTCGGCGAATCCCTCGGAGATCGCCCACGTGTCGATCTGCCAGCCGAGCGTCTTGTACAGGCCGTACTTCGCGGCCAGCTGCGGCGCCCACTGCGCCGGCGCGGAGATGCGGAATCCGGGCGGGAGATTGCGGGGATCGAAGTTGATCGGCGAGAGGTAGAGCTTCACCTCCGGCTGCGAGGAGATGAGATGAAAGCGGCTGATGCCGTGAAGCTTGATGAGCGGATTGAACGGGAAGACGAGCTCGGTCCAGCCGCTCCACTCCCCCGGCTTCAGCGTCAGCTTCTGTCCGCTCTCCTCGATCGTGATCGAGTTGCGGTCGTTCGCGACCGTGATCGTCATCGGAATGGAGATGTAGGGCGGATTGCCGAAGAGCTTGTTCGGCGGGCCCTTGATCTTCGTCGCGATCACGCCCTTGTTGTCCTCGAGCTGCACGACCTCGACGGAGAACTCGTTCGAGGCCGAGCCGCCGGCGCGCTGGAAGTCGAGCTCCGAGGTGAAGTAGAACGGCTTGCCGACGCGGCCGGACAGGTCGGGGACGCCGAGGCCGGAGAGCATCTCGCCGGCCGGGAAATCGTGCGCCGGAAACGTGACCGGGATGTGGACGACGCGCGCCTTCTTCCCCGCCGCCGCCGCCACTTCCCAGAACGGCGTCCCCTGCCGGCGGTTGATGACGCCGGGCTTCGTCTTCGGGATGTACTTCGCCGTCGCCAAGAACGCGCCGGCGCCGAGCGCGACGGCGATCGCAAGCGCCACGATCCGGGCGACGCGCCGGAAGAAAAGCGCGATCAGGGTGATGACGACGAAGATGATCGCCGCGGCCGCGCTCGGATTCTTCGCGCCGAGGAGAAACGGCTCCTCGGTCTCGTCGAAGGCCGCGAAGAACGGCAGATACGTCTTCGGATCGCGGCGGAGGAAGTCGAAGATCCCGGTGCGGCCCGGGTCGATGCCGGTGGAGAACGTCGACCACGACACCGGCGTCTGCGCGGGCACGGTCGGGCGCAGCGGGCGGAACGTGCCGGCGTCGCGGAGGCGGGCCAAGTTCGGCAGCTTCCCCTCGTTCATCCACTTCTCGGTGTAGCGGGCGTCGACGCCGTCGAAGCCGAGGACGATGACCTTCTGCTGGGCGTGCGCGGCGAGCGGGATGAGCAGCGCGTACGCAAGGAAGACACGTTGGACCATGACCTGCATCATACAATCGAGGTCACAGGGAACAGGGCACAGGGGACAGTTGAATGATGCGACGTTTTGCTTTTTTTTTGGCGATTCTTCTCGCGGCCTGCGGCGGTGAAAAAGGGACGGGCGGCGGCGGGGCCGCGAACAAAAACCACCTCGTCATCGCGGCGATGTCGTCGCCGACGAACCTCGACGCCCGCGTCGGCAACGACAACGTCTCCGGGCGCATCTTCGACCTCGTCTACAGCGGCCTCGTGCGCGTCACGCCGACGATGGACTACGCCCCCGACGTGGCCGAGAAGTGGGAGACGCCCGACGACAAGACCATCGTCTTCCACCTCAACCCCAACGCGAAGTTCCACAACGGCCAGCCGGTGAAGGCGGCCGACGTGAAATGGACCTACGACTCGCTGATGGACCCGAACTTCACGAC
>JBKOUP010000171.1:0-2546 GCA_046723495.1 Acidobacteriota bacterium | reverse complement strand
GGACAAGGAAAGCATCAGTGCCGCGAAGAGGCACAGCTTCGTTTTCATCGATTGATCGACTCCCAGACTTGTAATCGCAGAACTCTTCGTGGCGCGCGGGCAGTTGGATCTTGACCGGCCTGCCTGAGAAATAGGCCCGCGAATATACAGGTCGGGTTTTGCACCGTCAAGCAAGTTGGTAACACCTGAAACCGAAAGTTTTAGTCCTCTTCAGCGCCTCGTCAACGCCTGGTGATTCCAGGGTGTTGGACGCACCGAAGGGCGTGCAGGAAACCAGCCCGCTCAGTAGCTCGGCTTGTGCTCCGCCGTGAGCGCGCTGATGGCCTCCCACAGTTCCGGAAAGAGGGGCTCGCGCGTGCCGAGCTCGAGCTGCGCCGCCGGCACGCCCTTCAGCGACAGGACCTTCGCGCCGATGACGCGGAACGCCAGCCGCATGTGCGTGAAGCGCCACTTCAGGAAGGCCTCGTCGTAGTCGAGCATGGCTTGCACGAGGCGAAAGAGCTCGGGCCGCTCGCGCGGCGCGCGCTCGATCTCCAGGAGCGAGACCGCGCGCCGGCCGATCAGGGCCTCGAAGGGCGGCCAGATCCGCTTGCCCGCATCCAGCACTTTGGCGAACCCGGGCGATTCCTGGCCGCTGCCGCGGCCGAGGGACGTGACGCGGATGACGTGGTAGTCGGCCGGGGCCATCGTCTCCAGGATGATGATCTGCTCGCGCAACAGGTCGAGGATGCGCCGGCAGCGGTCGAGCAGCTCGGCCGCGAGGTCGACCTGGTCCGCCGCGATGGCCTCGGCGATCCGCCCGACTTCGAAGTCGATGTGGTGCAGCCACAGCTCCGCGGCCTGATGCGTGGTCTGGAAGAGCCGTTCGTCAGGATGGGCGAGCTGGTCGGCCGGCTTCTGCAGCTCAAGCAGCTCGGGGACGCGAACGAAGCGTTCGTAGTCGGTGTCGCCGCGGCCTTCCAGAATCGGCATCAGACCAACTCGAGGATGTGGCCGAGCTTCTTCTTCTTCGCCTGCAGATACTTCCGCGTCTCGTCCGACGGCGCGATCTCCAGCGGCACGCGCTCGACGATGGTCAGGCCGAAGCCTTCGATGGCCACGTACTTGGCGGGGTTGTTCGTCATGAGGCGGATCTTGCGCACGCCGAGGTCGCGGAGGATCTGCGAGCCGGTGCCGTAGTCGCGGATGTCGGGGGCGAAGCCGAGCTTCTCGTTCGCTTCGATCGTGTCGTGCCCCTGCTCCTGCAGCTCATACGCTTTGAGCTTGTTGATCAGGCCGATGCCGCGCCCCTCCTGCAGGAGATAGAGCACCACGCCCTTCCCCTCCTTCGAGATCCGGTCGAAGGCGCGCTCGAGCTGATCGCCGCAGTCGCAGCGATGGGAGTGGAAGACGTCGCCGGTCAGGCAGGAGGAGTGGACGCGCACGAGGACCTCGTCGTCCTCGCCGATCTCGCCCATCACCATGGCCACGTGCTCCTCGCCGGTGATGTCGCTCTTGTAGGCGTGCACGCGGAACTCGCCGTATGGCGTGGGAATGCGCGGCGCGGCCAGGCAGTGCACGTGCTTCTCGTGCTGCATGCGGTAGTTGATCAGGTCGGCGACGGAGAGGATCTTCAGGCCGTGCTGCACGGCGAACTCGCGGAGGTCGGGCAGCCTGGCCATGCTGCCGTCCTCGTTCATGATCTCGCAGATGACCGCGGCCGGCGTCATGCCGGCGATGGCGGCGAGGTCGACCGACGCCTCCGTCTGCCCGGCGCGCTTGAGCACTCCGCCCTTCTTGGCCCGCAGCGGGAAGACGTGGCCGGGACGGAGCAGGTCCGCCGGCTTCGTCTTCGGATCGATGGCCACGCGCACGGTCTCGGCGCGGTCGAACGCGGAGATGCCGGTGGTCACGCGGCCGCGGGCCTCGATCGAGACCGTGAAGGCCGTGCCGTAGTTCGAGGTGTTGTTCTCGACCATCAGCGGCAGGTCGAGCTCCTTGCAGCGCTCCTCGGTCATGGCCAGGCAGATCAGGCCCCGGCCGTAGCGGGCCATGAAGTTGATGGCCGCGGGCGTGACGGCGTCGGCGGCGAGACAGAGGTCGCCCTCGTTCTCGCGGTCCTCGTCATCGACGATGATCACGAGCTCGCCGCGGCGATAGATCTCGGCGGCTTCTTCGACGGTCGCGAATGGCATGACGGAATTCTATCCGACGATCTTGAACGGCTGCTCCAGCGTATAGGACTGCTTCGTCACCGTGTCGACAATCTTCATCTTCACCGTGTAGTCGCCCGCCGGCAGCGGCTTCGAGAGCTTCGACAGCGGGATGGCATCCGACAGCACGTAATGCCCCGGCCCGGGCTTGCCCGAGAGCGATCCGACCACGGCCTCGGAGAGCGGCAGGCGCGAGACCGTCTGTCCCTTCGAGAGCAGGTCGATGCCCATCTGCAGCTTCGGCATGTTCGTGGCCGGGTCGATGCCGGGGTTGTTGATCTCGACGAAGCTGTCTCTTATACACATCTGACGCTGCCGACGAGTTGTAGTGCGTGTTGTTCTCGGTGGTGGCCG
>JBKOUP010000463.1:0-4286 GCA_046723495.1 Acidobacteriota bacterium | reverse complement strand
GCCTGGAGGGGAAAGAAGTCCTCGTTGGGCCGAAGCCGGACGCGGCCAAGGTCAAAGGGGTGATGTTCGGAGGGCGCAAGCAGTTCCTGCTGGAGACGCTCGGCGAGCAGGGCTTCTACGACATGCTGGTGCGCCTCTCGCCGCGGACGATGAATTACACGCGCACGCCGCTGGCCTCGAGCTGGTGCGAGTTCGAGTCGCTCATCGAGCTCGATCGCGCCATCTACGACACGCAGAAGGCGAAGATGCCGAACGTCCTGGCGCTCATCGGCGCGGCCTCCGCGGAGCTCGGCATCGGCCGCGTCTACAAGTCGCTCGACACCGCCGAGCTGACGAAGTTCCTGGAAGGCAACGCCCTCTTCCACAACCAGTATCAGAAGTTCGGGAACGTCAAGTTCGAAAAGACGCCCGCCGGAGCGCGGATGGTCTACAGCGATTATCCCTGCTACAGCCCGATCTACTGCGCGAGCGCGGTCGGCTTTTTCCTCGAGTCGATCTACCGCCACGGCGGCACGGATCCGACGGTGATCGAGACGAAGTGCCAGACGCTGGGCGATCCGACCTGCACGTACGAGATGACGTGGCGCTGATCACGCCCGTGTGAGCCGCAGCACGTCGCGCGCGCAGCCCCACGAGACGGTGAAGCCGGCGCCGCCGTGGCCGTAGTTGTGGATGATGTTCCCCTCGCGCTCGAGGCGCACGGCGGATCGCAGCGGACGAAAGCCGACGTCGACGACGTACTCGGCCGGCAGCCGCGGCTCGAGCGCTCTGCAACGCGTGTAGATCTCCTCGGCCAGCGCGCTCGGCACGTCGCGCGACTCGACCTCGTCGTCGGTGCCGCCGAGAACGATGTCGTTCGCTCGCGAGAGGACGTACGTCAGCGGCTCCATCACCACGGCGTGGCGGACGATGCCGGGATTCGACGTGCGCAGCACCACGCCGCGGCCGGGACGGAGCTCGCCGTCGCCGCAGAGCTCGCGCGCGCCAAGGCCCGTGCAGTTGACGATGACGTCGGCGTCGAGCGCGCGGAGATCGCGGATGATCTTTTCGCGGATGCGCAGCTTGCGGCGCAGCCACGGCAGATAGATCGGCGTCTCGATGAGCGGCACCGTCATCGGCGCGCCGCCGACGTCGAATTCGACCATCGACACGCCGCTGCCGCGCACGCGGGCGAGCGTTTCGAATTCGCGGTACGAGACGCGCGACCATCGCTCGACGTTGTCGCGCGGCTCGATGTGGTACGGGTACCAGATCGCCGCGGCGACGGCCGACGTCGTCGTCTCGACGTCGCGCGCGAAGAGGGTCACGTCGAATCCGGCTTCGCTCAACACCACGCCGCATGTGAGACCGCTGACGCCGGCGCCGGCGATGGCGACCGTCGTCACGGCACGGGCGAGCTCTCCGCGATGTGCGGTGCGCTCTTGTGGTTCTCGAAGACGTCCGCGCCGGCGCGGCGGACGATGAAGCGCTCGATGAGCGAGATGCGGGCGATCAGCTCGGCCTGGTTGCGCAGCATGGCCTCGATCTCCATCTCCGCCTTCATGTTGACCTGATAGTCGTTCTCGGCGAGGAGCTTGTCCTTCGAGGACTGGCGGTTCTGGCTCATCATGATGATCGGGGCCTGGATGGCCGCGACCGTCGACAGCACGAGGTTCAGCAGGATGAACGGATAGGGATCGAAGCGCGCCAGGGCCACGACGTTGATGCCCATCCAGACGAACATGATGGTCAGGAAGATGAAGATGAACGGCCAGGAGCCGCCGAAGGTGGCGACCTTGTCGGCGATGCGCTGGCCGAAGGTGAGCCGCTCCTCCGCTTCCTCGAGGACGTTGCGCGAGACCTGCCGCGACATGAGCTCGTTGGTGCGGCGCAGGCGCTCGCTCATCTCGCCGATGATGCGCAGGGCCGCGGCGGGAGAGTTGTTGACGAAGTCGACGAGGTCGTCGCGGTCGAGGCGGATGAGGCGCGACGGCCGCGCAGCCGTGGCCGTGGCCGAGCGGGGCGCGCGGTCGAAGAGGGAGAGCTCGCCGAAGTACTCGCCGGCGAAGAGGGTGGCCAGGACGAACTTGGTTTTCCCTTCGCCGTAGGAAATCTCCACGCCGCCGTCCTCGACGACGAAGAGCGACGAGCCTTCCTCGCCCTGGCGGAAGATGACGTCGCCTTCGCCGTAGTCGACGGTCTCGAGCCGCGCCGCCAGCGCGTCGACGTCCTCGTCGGTGAGCGACTCGAACAGCGGAATGTTCGCCAGGAGCTCTTGGGGGGTCATCGGTCTCTCAAGGGTAACCGATGTTCACACGAGGAGGTGATGACGCGCATACATCAGCGTGACGCTGGGTAGGGAATTCGTGAATGCCGCAACTCCTGTACGTGAAGTGATTTTGCAGATTGAAAGGGAATTCAAATGCGTCACATCAGTCTCGCAGCATTGCTCATCGTCATGGCGGCACCGTCATTCGCGGAGCCGCCCTCGACCACACGGCCTTACGATTTGATCGGGTCGGCCGGCGTCGTTCACGTCGAGGAAATGCAGATTGATGGTCACCGCGCAACGCACTTCGAAGTGACATCGAACAGCGGAATCGCCAGCCTGACGTTCGACGGCCGGACCATTCAGTTCGCGGACGGCTATTCGATCGTTCTGACGACGTTGGCGAATACGCCGAACGCGTTCGTGGCCCGCTATACCGCGAACGGTCCGGGGGCCACGTCGGCCACCGCCATCATCGGCAAGAACCTGCGCACGGGCGAAGTGACGTACGCGGGCGTCGACGAGATCGCGCGCTTCCTGCGCCGAAGCCACGACGCGCAGATCGCCGGTGCGGTGATGCGATCGCTCGGCGACCAGCCCGCTTTTTCGGCCCGGATCGCCGGAGTCCGCTCAGGCAAAACGGTGTTCAAGCCGGCGCCGATGGATTGTGCGACCTCGGGAACGCTCTTGATCGTGTCGGCGGCGGGCGTCTTCACCTGCCCCGAGGGAACCATCACATGCATCGGCGGGATCGTCGGTGTCATCACGCAGACGTACACGCTTGCGACGAGCGGCTGCGGCCCCGACATCCAGGACACCACCGGTTGGGGCTAGCCATGACCATACTCGAGCTCTTCCTGGTCGTCTGGATTCTCCTGGCGATTGCCTATCTCGGTGATTCGGTTTGGAAGCTCTGGCAGCGTTCCCGAGGCTATCCCAGCGTCGTCTATGAAGTCCTCACAGCGCTGATTCTTCTTCTGAACCCGATCGCGATGCCATCGACTCCGTACGACCATATCGGCAAACCCGTCATCGTGATCTGCGTCGTCACGGCGATCGTTCTCCGCGCAATTGGGAGAAAGCGTTTCGCCGTCGCCTCGTGATGGCGTCGGTCGGTTCTTGGTTCTTAAAGCGCTCGTGACGACGGTGGAACAAACCTAAGAACTAAGAACCAAGAACTAAGAACTTCCGGCTCACCCGCCGCTTTCCTCCAACCGCCGGGCGTGCGCCGACAGCAGGTCGCTGCGCGTGATGAAGCCCGCCAGGCGCCGCGCGTTCGCGCGCTCGACCACCGGGAGGCGGCCGACATTCTCGCGCACCATCTGGTCGGCGGCGTCGCGGAGCGACGAATCGAGGAAGACGACGGCGGGCGGGCGGCGGATGAGGTCGCGCACCGGCGTGGAAGGGGCGGCGTCGAGGAAACTCTTCCGCGTCACCACGCCGAGGAGATTGCCGTCGGCGTCGACGACCGGGAAGCCCTGGTGCGTGGCCACGATGTCGCGCACGTCGGCCGCGGTCTGGTCCTCGCGCAGGGTGATCACATCGCGTGCGCAGGCGGCGCCGACGGAGATCTGGTCGAGGAAGTCGGCGGCGTACTCGGCGGGGACGCGCACGCCGCGGCGGGCCAGCTTCTCGGTCATGATCGTGTTGCGCATCAGCAGCGCGGAGACGAGGTAGCCGGCCGTGCAGCCGCCGAGGAGCGGCAGCAGTCCGAGCGGCTGCAGCGTCGTCTCGAAGGCGAAAACCACCGAGGCCAGCAGCGCCCGCGAGGCGCCGGCGAACATCGCGGCCATGCCGACGAGCGCGGAGATGCGCGGGTCGATGTGGAACTGAGGGAAGGCCACCGCGGCCAGTTCGCCGAGGAGCACGCCGGCGCCGCCGCCGATCGTGAAGAGCGGGGCCAGCGTGCCGCCCGAGGTGCCCGAGCCGAGGGCGCTGGCCCAGGAGAGGAACTTCATGGCGCAGAGGACGAGCACCGCCCCGCCGTAGATCTTTCCCGCGACCATCGCTTCGATGGTGTCGTAGCCGACGCCGAGCG
>JBKOUP010000142.1:0-6768 GCA_046723495.1 Acidobacteriota bacterium | reverse complement strand
GCGTGTAGCGCGCTTTGAGCAAGACGGAATCGTTCATGGCAAGACAAAACAGGATAACGAGCATCGATTGTTTGGGCGAAGGGAGGGCGGGCGGGAAGTGTGGGGAGCCGGAGGATATCACGGCTCCCCACGAAGCGCGCTACCGATCGTTGTAAAGCTCGATGAACTCGTACACGTAGTTGCCGGTGCCGATGGCGTCGGAGAACTCGTTGATGAACGCGCCGCGGTTGCAGCCGTTCAGGCCTCCGCTGCCCGGCGTGGCCGAGCCGGCGGCGACGTGCGTCCAGCTGCTCAGCGAGTTGATCGCGCCGCAGGTGGCCCGCTGGAAGTCGAAGCCGGCGTTCGTGTCCATCGCCACCGTCGTCCCCTCGATGATCGTGCCGCCGGAGTTGCGAAGCGTGTACGTCTCGCTGCCGTTGATCTGCGGCATCGTGTCGGCGGTGTTGATGTAGACGACGTTCGAGCCGAGCGTGCGGCCCCAGAACGTCTGGAAGGCCGACTTCGTAGCGTTGCGGGCGATGATCAGGTAGCCCTTCGACGGGATCACGGTGTTCGCCGGGATCGTGTACGTCTGCGTGGCGTTGGCCTGCGTGATCGTCCAGCCGCCGACGTTGACCGGGACGCCGTTGCTCACCGTCACGCTCACCGCGCTCGACGTCCCGACGTTGCCGGCCGCGTCGTAGGCCTTCGACGTCAGCGAGTGCGATCCGTTCGTCGTCGCCGTCGTGTCCCAGCTCCAGCTGTACGGCGAGCTCGTGTCGGTGCTCTTCAGCGCGCCGTCGAGGTAGAACTCCACCCTCGTCACGCCGACGTTGTCCGACGCCGAGGCCGTGACCGTCGTCGTGGCGGAGACCGTGGCCCCGTTCGCCGGCGCCGTGATCGACGTCGTCGGCGCGGTCGTGTCGCCGCCCCCGCCGCCCGCGTCGTCGAGCGCGAACGTGCGCGGCAAACCCGAGGCCGTGAACTCGTTCGGCCCCTGGTGCACGAGGCCGTCCGCGGTCACGGTGAAGGTGCTGACGCCGTCGGTGGTGATCTTGATGTTGCCGACGCAGTAGCCGGCGTGGCTCATGAGCGTCGAGCCCGGATTCCCCTCCTCGGTCTGCAGCACGAACGCCGCCGGCGCGGTGACGCACGACGTCGACTGCGCGAGGAGCACGTGCTCGACGACGTCGATGCGCGGCAGGTCCCAGCCGCTGCTCTCGCCGTCGCCGACGCCGATGATGGCCACGGCGGGCTTGGCCTTGTTGAAGTACGTTGGGTTCGTGCTGCTCTCGCTGCCGTGGTGGTTGACGTGGAGCACGTCGATGCCGCCGGCGCTGATGAGGGGGCTCGCGCCGCCGGGCGAGATGGCGTTGATCACCGAGGTCTCGACGTCGAGCTGCGCCGTGGAGCGGCCGGTGCAGCTGTCGGAGCCGCCGCCGAGATCGCTGGCCCAGAGGTAGTCGAAGCCGCCGTATTTGATCAGCAGGGCGATGGAGCGATCGTTCTCGTCCGTGACCGCCACCGAAGCGCCGCCGATGACCGAGCCGTTGCGGGCGATGCAGGTGATCGTCGCGCCGTTGCCGAGCTGGATGACCGTGCCGACCGGCATGGCCACTGGAGCGCCGGCGGTCGTCGTCGCCGCGGCGGCGTTCCACTGGTCGGCGCACGACGACGAGTACGTCGAGCCGTTGTAGTACTGCTTGATGTGCACGTTGTAGCCGGCGTTGATGACCTCGTCGAGGCCGCCGATGTGATCGCAGTGCTGGTGGCCGCCGATGACGTAATCGAGTCCGTTGGCGGGCTGCACGCCGATCGATTCGAGATACGGGACGACATACTGCGTGCCCATGCCGGTGTTGCCGGCCTCCATGAGCACGGTCGTGCCGTTGGGGCCTTTGATGAAGACCGAGCCGCCCCAGCCGACGTCGATGTAGTGGATCTCCAGGGTCTGCGCGAAGAGGGGAAGGGCCGCGAGCAACAACACGAGCGACAGAGATCGCGTGAGTCTCATGCATCCTCCCTGATTTTTCAGTTTCGGTGACGCGCCGTGGTGTCTGCTTTGGGGAGCGCCGATAGGGTAGCATTCCTTCATCCATGAATGACCGCCGACTGAACTGGCCGCTCTGGACGGGGCTCGCCCTCAGCGTCATCGCTGTCGCGAGCTACGCCGTTTTCTTCGATCGATTTCCGATCACGCGCGACGTGCCGTGGGTGTCGTACCTCCTCTTCGCCGCCGCCGTCGTCCTGCTGATCGCGGGCGTGCGCCGCGCGCCGGGACGGAAGATCGTCGCCATCATCGTCGCCGTCGTCGGCGTCGGTCTGGCGGTCTTCTTCGTCTTTGGCGTCACCGTCGGCTCCCGCGTGCCGACCGGCGCGAACGTTCCGAAGGTCGGCGAGAAGGCGCCCGACTTCACGCTCACCGACGCCAACGGCAAGGCCGTCGCCCTCGCCCAGCTCCTCGGCGCGCCGGCGACGAAGGGCGTGCTCCTCGTTTTCTACCGCGGCTACTGGTGACCGTTCTGCAACTCCGAGTTACGGGGTATCGAAGATCATCTGGCCGAGTTCAACGCCGCGCACGTGACGCCGGTGGCCATCAGCGTCGACAAGCCCGAGGAGTCGCGCGAGCTGATGCGGAAGGCGCACTACACCTTCCCGTTCCTCTCCGATCCGAACGCCGACGTCATCCGCCGCTACGACATCCTGCATAAGGGCGCGGGCATGGGCGGGCGCGACATCGCACGTCCGGCGGAGTTCCTCGTCGACCGCAACGGCGTCGTCCGCTGGCGCAACCTCACTGAGGACCTGCGCGTGCGGGCGCGCTGGGAGACGATGCTCGGCGCGGCGAAGGCCCTTCCGTGAAGAAAACGTGTTTGGCGTGGTTCGCCGTGTACGTCCTCGCGGCGCTCTTCGTCGGGCATCTCATTTTTCGGCGCTACCCCGTTTGGCCCGCGGTCGTTTTCGGCGGCGCGTTCGGCGGCTTCGTCGTCTGGATCGGCCTCGCCTATCTCGGCGGCGTGCGCACGAAGCTCGTGGAAGCGCGGCGGCTGCGCGCGACGATGGAGGGCGGCCCGCCGCGCGATGGCGAGACCATCGCGGTCCTCGGCACGATGGAAGCCGCCGGCCCGCTGCTGGCCTCGCCGCTGACCGGCCGTCCCTGCGTCGCCTACAAGTACGCCATCCGCCGCCGCGACAAGCTGCTCTACGACGGCTTCGCCCTGACGCCGAGCGTCGTCAGCTCCCAGCACGGCCAGCTGCGCATCCTCGGCTATCCGGCGCTGGAGGTGAAGCCGCGCGTGATTCCGGAGGCCGAGGCCGTGCCGAACTTCTCGGCCTATCGCGAGAAGACGCCGTTCGCCGAGCCCGACGTCCGCGACATTCGCACCGCCTTCGGCGAGGCGCTCAATGCCTTCGACAGCGAGAAGGGGAGCGTGCGCACCGACACGCGCATGACCGGCGACGACGCGCCGCTCGACGGCGCCGTGTTCACGGAGTGGAGCTTCGCGCCGGGCGACCCCGTATTCGCCACCGGGCGTTACTCGATGGAGAAGAGCGCGCTCGTGCCGGAGCCGGGGACGCCGATCTCGGTGATCCTGCGCGACGGCGTGCGCGGCGCGGCCGGGCGCAGCGTCGCCGGCGCGCTCGGAAATCTCTTCGGCGGCTTGTTTTTCCTCCTCCTCGCCGCCCTCGGCATCCTGGCCCTCGACGTCTTCGTGCCGCTCGATGCGAAACGCCCGACGTGGCGCGAGGTCCGGCTCGAGCGCTGGATCGAGCGGAACATCCGGACGAAACTCGCGCTGGCGCCGACGCGGCCGGCGCGCTCCACCTATGGACGCGTGAACGATGTCACCGTCAGTCGCGCCACGGCCTCGCGCCTCGGCGACATGACCGTCATCCGCATCGACGACGGCGTCCTCACGCTGACCCTCGACGCGCAGGACCGCCCGCTCCGCCTCCGCTTCGGCGATATGGACGTGAATGTCCGCGACCTCGACCTCGTCATCACCGACGACTCCTCGAGCGAGATCTCCGGCCGCCTGATCTACTTCCGCGACGACGCCGAGACGCCCGCGTGCTGGGTGACCTTCCATGCGCCGCGTTGATTCCGACGACGACGCCCTCTACCTGGCGCGCCTCGGCTACGCGCAGCAGCTCTTCCGCGAGATGGGCGGCTTCTCCAACTTCGCCGTCTCCTTCTCGATCATCTCCATCCTCACCGGCGCCGTGCTGCTCTTCGGCTACGGCCTCAAGTTCGCCGGGCCGTCCGCGAACTCCATCGGCTGGCCGATCGTCAGCGTCTTCACGCTTGCCGTCGCCGCGTCAATGGCGGAGATCGCCTCGGCCTATCCGACCGCGGGCGGCCTTTACTTCTGGGCCTTCAAGCTGGGCGGTCGGACGTGGGCGTGGGTCACTGCCTGGCTGAACATGATCGGGCAGGTGGCCATCACCGCCGGGATCAACATCGCCGCGGCGATCTATCTCATCGGCGCGGCGACGCGGCTCCTCGGCCTGCCGCCGAGCACGGGCACGTCGTGGCGGTTCCAGCTCGCGGTGATGATCGCCATCCTCATCCCGCAGATCGCCGTGAACGTCTGGGGCATCCGCCTCACCGCGCGCCTGAGCGACATCAGCGTCTGGTGGCACATCGCCGGCGGCGCGTTCATCGTCGCCGCGCTGGCGTTCTGGGGACGGCATCACAACCCGGCGGCGTTCGTCTTCTCGTTTCATCCGACCGTCAACCTCCTCGACACCGCGAAGACGATGGCCATCGGCGACGCCACGATCCCCTCGCCGCTCTTCCGCCTCGTCCCCTCGCTGGCGTCGCTCTACGCCGCCGCGCCGCCGCTGCTCCTCTTCGTGCTGGCGCTGCTGCAGGCGCAGTGGACGTACACCGGCTACGACGCCTCGGCGCACATGGCCGAGGAGACCGTGTCGGCGCGGCTGAGCAGCGCGTGGGGAATCGTCATGTCCGTGGCCGTCTCCGCCGTGGCCGGCTACGTCATGCTCCTCGTGTTGACGTGGTGCATCCCGAACGGCGACGTCGCCAAGGCGGCGAACGATCCGTATCCCGTGCTCTACATCGTCGCCGCGAACGTTGCCCCGATCGTGACGAACGCGATCGCCATCGTCATCGGCGTGGCCATGTGGCTCTGCGGCGTGGCCTCGGTCACGTCGATGGGGCGGATGTGGTACGCCTTCGCCCGCGACGACGGCATGCCCGGCTCGCGCTGGCTCAAGCGCGTCGGCGGCCGGCATCGCACGCCGTACGCGGCCATCCTCGTCGCCGCCGCGCTGTCGGTGCTGATCTGCGTCTACGCCGCGGCGTGGTTCGTGGTGACGTCGATCAGCACGATCTGCCTCTACCTCGCGTACGGCATCCCCATCCTGCTGCACGTCCGCAACCGGTTGCCGCGCGCGGAGACGCCGTGGTCGCTCGGCCGCTTCGGCCCGTTCGTCAACGTCATCGCCATCGTCTGGATCGCCGTCATCACCGTCGTCTTCATGCTTCCGCCGAACGAGCTGGTGCTGTGGACGATGCTCTTCGTCGCGGCGGCGCTGACGGTCTACTGGCTCGCCGCGGCGCGGCAACACTTCCGCGGGCCTACAGCGTCGTCGTCTCCGTAACGTCGATGCGCCGGTACGTCATCTCCACGCGGCCGAAGCGGATCACGCTGCCGTCAGCGAGCGCCGTCGGCCCGGCCACGCGGCGGCCGTCGATCCACGTCCCGTTCTTGCTGCCGAGGTCCGTCAGCGTGG
This sequence comes from Acidobacteriota bacterium, assembly GCA_046723495.1. Taxonomy (GTDB): domain Bacteria; phylum Acidobacteriota; class Thermoanaerobaculia; order Gp7-AA8; family Gp7-AA8; genus DATDFB01. The sequence goes on along the minus strand of JBKOUP010000142.1, from coordinate 1,032 downwards.
CCTCGTCGCCGGAGATCGTGATGATGGCGTGGCGGCGCGAGGCGCTCGACGAGCGGATCAGCACCGCCGCGTTCGGATCGCGGCCGGCCACGTTCTCGCCGGGGGCGAGGCGGAAGCGCTCCTCGCCGCAGGTCAGCAGGTGCATCGCTTCCGCCGCCGGGAGATCCGCAGCGAAGGCGTAGCCGTAGCGTTGCACGGTGCGAATGATCGTGCGCGACGTGTCGCCGAGGGCCGCGCGCACCTCGGCGATGAGGATCGGCAGGTTGGCCTCGACGACGAACGTGTCGGGCCAGAGGCGGTCGTACAGCTCCTGTTTGCGCACCGCGCGCGGGCGCTCGGCGAGCAGGACGTCGAGGAGGTCGAACGCCTTCGGGGAGATGCGCACCTCGTCGCCGCCGCGGCGAAGCTGGCGCGCGTCCGTGTCGATCACGACGTCGCCGACGGTGAGGAGCATTGGTCCATGTTAATTGCAGGCGAACGACGGCCGCGCGCCCTCGGGGTTCCAGTCGCCGAGGACGAGCTTTTCGTTGTGATCGCCGAGGGTGCGGGTGATGCCGCCGCGCTCGAGCACGTAGACCGGGATGCCGAGGCGGCGCGCGGTGGCGCTGTCGTCGGCCGACGGCATCAGCTGATTCATCGGATGGGTGTGGACGATGGCCACGACGTGCGCCGGCATCGCTCCGGAAAAATGCGAGGCCATGGCCTCGCCGGTGGAGCGCCAGAGGACGAACGAGAGCGTGCCGCCGTCGTCGCGCACGACGAAGGCCGCCTCCTCCTGCCGGCCGAGGCCGTAGCGCGCCGACTTCAGCAGCGCCCACGACTGCTCGAGCACGCCGGCGCTGCAGAAGATCTCGACCTCCGCCGCCTCCGCCGTCATCGCCATCAACATCGCCACCAGCACCGCCATCGTCATCGTTCGCATGGCGGGCAAGGTCGGGCCCGAAGAGGCGCGACTTGCAGGCGATCGTTAGGAGATTTCTAGGTTGCGTTACGCTGATACGACATGACCGCGATGACCGATCTCTCCGGGAC
>JBKOUP010000344.1:0-2134 GCA_046723495.1 Acidobacteriota bacterium | reverse complement strand
CGTAGATCCATCCGTACAGAAGCTCGTTGAGCACGTTTTGTACGACCGCGGTTTGCTGCGCGGAGCCGGAGGCGATGAGATTGTTCAGGAGCTGGTCGAAGTCGATGCGGGCCTCGTTCACGAGGCTCATGCCGGAGAGGTACGGCAGCGTCTCGGGCGAGAGGTGGAGGACGACGCGGTCGACGAAGTCGTAGACGTGGTCGCCGATCTTCTGGAAGACGAGGCCGAAGATCGTCTGGAAGATCGAGTTGTAGCGCTCCACCAGCGCCTCCAGCTCGTACTCGTTCATCTCCGCGGCGCGCTTCTCGTCGACCGCGGAGCTCTCCGCGTCCTGCACGAGGTTCACGGCCAAGAGCGCCCAGACTGTCCGGCAGGTGATGAAGTTCGGCAGGTAGCTGCGCCCGCAGAGCTGCTCGATCGTGGCCGGCTCTTCGGCCAGCAGGGCCAGGATGTGCGTCTCCTCGTCGGTCAGCTCCAGCGAGAACGTGCGCATCTCCGCGCCGGGCGCCTGCTCGAAGAGCCGCTCCGGGCGGCCCAGTCCGCGCGTGATCAGCGACCAGTACTCGATCCCGCGCACGCCGTCGAGGATCAGCCGCTCCGTCGGCAGCGGCAGGGTGATGATCTCGGGAGGAAACTCCGTCGTGAACTCGACGGTGTAGCTGCCCATGCGATAGGCCATCGAGCTCAGGACGATGGCCCGGGCCTGCTGCTCGGCGGCCCGGATCAACTCGTCCGGCTTGAGGTAGCCGAGCTCGCACAGAAGCGACCCGATGCGCCGCGAGACGACGAGCTTCTCCATGGCGTCGTTGTACTGCTTCAGATTCAGCTCGCCCATGCGCAGCAGGACCTCGGCCAGGCCCATATCGGGATCGGAGCTCGAGGCGAAAATGATCTTTCCGTCGCGGAAGTAGATCGTGTCGTTGCGGCCGATCGCTTCGAGCGAAACGATGCCCGTCTCGCCCGAGCGCACCAGCGAGCGGAAAAGATCCGGCACCGTCGTCTCCGCCAGCGTCCCCTGGATCGAAAGGTTCTCGTCGGACATGTCAGTACGTCGCCGGCCGCGTCACCGGCTCGACCGTGGCCACGCCGACGGCGTTCTTCGTCGTCGACTTCACCCGGTACATGGCCAGGTCGGCCTGGCGGATCAAGTCGTCCTTCGTGATGGCATGCGTCGGGTACGTGGCGATGCCGAAGCTGGCGGTGATGGAGATGTCGATGTCGGGCTCGAGGTGGTAGGCCGTCCCGGTCATGGCCTTGCGCACGCGGTTGGCGACGGCGAACGCCTGCTCCTGGTCGGTCTGCGGAAGGATGATGCAGAACTCGTCGCCGCCGAAGCGGACGACCTTGTCGATGCCGCGCACGGCGGCGAGGATGCGCTTGGCCACTTCCTGCAGCGTGCGCGAGCCGGTCAGGTGTCCGTAGAAGTCGTTCACGGTCTTCAGCTCGTCGAGGTCGAGGAAGATGATGCTGAAGAGCGTGCCGTAGCGGCGGGAGCGCTCGATCTCCTCGTCGAGGTAGGACTCGAAGAAGCGGCGGTTGAAGGCCTTGGTGAGGTCGTCGCGCATGGCCAGGTCCTGGCTGCGCGTGAGCTGATAGATGTTGCCGAGGACGGAGGCGACGGCGCCGATGTATCGGGAGACGTTCGCGGCGGCCTCGGCGTCGACGCTGTCGGCCTCGCCGAGCGGCACCTTGATGATGCCGATGAGGTCGTGCTCGACCTGAAGCGGGATGACGATCATGTGCGCGTCGGCGGCGAATGAGCTCCCCGAGGAGAGCGCGCGCTGCAGGAGACTCTGGGGGATGCCGGGAAGGAACTCGCCGGTGTCGCGGATGCCGGCGTCGTTGGTGAAGCTGACGACGTAGCGCTCCAGCCGCGGGTCGTGGATGAAGAGCGTGCCGCGCGCCAGGCCGAGGAGGTTGAGGACCGTGCGCGTGATGCGCTCGGAGACGGCGGAGGCGTCGGTCAGGGCCATGAGCTCGGCGATCTGGGTGAGGTAGCCGACTTCGACCTCGAGCTGGCTGGCGTGCACGGCGGCCTCGGCGAGGTCGACGGCAAAGGCGAGGAAGTTCGCGGGATTGGCGAGGAAGACGTCGCGGGGCAGGGCGAGCTCGCCCTGCTTCTGCTGCGCCGCGC
>JBKOUP010000443.1:0-7958 GCA_046723495.1 Acidobacteriota bacterium | reverse complement strand
GGCGCGGAAGCCGATGAGGCCCGCGCAGAGCAGCGGCGCGGCCTCGTCGTCGCCGTAGTCGTCCGGCAGCTCGAAGCAATACCTCTCGTCCGCCACCGCCACCTCGGCGTAGCCGCCGTCGAGCGTGTAGCCGGTGAAGCGCGCCCGGTCGCAGAGGTTTTCGCCGCCGCTCCTGCAGTAGACGCAGACCCCGCAGGTCCAGCCGAGCCACGGCACGCCGACGCGGCGGCCGCGATCGTCGACGCCGACGATCTGATGCCCGACGATGAGCGGGAGCTTGGGATCGGGCAGCTCGCCGTCGACGACGTGCAAGTCGGTGCGGCAGACCGCGCACACCTTCACGCGGATGCGCAGCTGTCCCTGGCCCGCCGGCGGCGGCGGCACGTCGCGCAGCGCCAGCGGCGCGCGCGGCCGTTCGAGGAGCATGGCTCGCACAGAATCGAGCGTAGCGCGAGAGTCAAGTTTTTCTACTCGGGGTGGAGACGTGGAGGGCCCGAGGTCCGTATATACTCCGCGTTCCCGTTCCGGTCATCCATCAACGAAGAGAGGAAAACTGCATGAAACGCTCCCTGGTTTACCTGTGCCTTGCGGCACTCGCGGTGCCCGTCTACGCCGCGCGGCCGCAGGCCTATACGAGCTCGGTGAAGTATCGTGACGCCGGCGCGAAGCCGGCCACGGGCCGCAGCGGCAGCGCGGCCATTCAGGCGCGCGCGCTGCGCGGCCAGTTCGACACGGAGATCGAGGTCACGACGGGCGAGTTCGACAGCGCCGCCGCGCCGGTCGGAAAGCTCGACAAAGTCCAGCTCAAGCTCCTCGCGGCGAACGGAGACGTCGCCGTGGTCGACAACTATCGCAAAGGCGGCATCAGCGGCGGCTTCGGCAGCTTCAACTACGACTGGCCCGCCCGCGGGACGGCCGTGCAGGTGCAGGCAAACGTCAGCGGCATCGATCCAAGCCGCAGCGACGTCGTCACCGCCGGCACCACGGTGGTGCTGCGCCCCGACCTGGCCGTGTCGTCGTTCGCGGTGCCGCAGCAGGCCTACGTCGGCGCCAGCGTGACGATCGCCGCCGTGGTCCGCGAGATCAACGGCGACCTCGGCGCGCACGCCGACTGCGTGCTCAAGGCCGACGGCACCGTCGTCGACCAGGTCGACGGCATCTGGGTCGACGCCGGCGACAGCGTCACCTGCCAGTTCCGCACGACCTTCGCCACCGTCGGCGCGAAGGGGCTCACGGTCGAGGTGGCGAACGTCGCCCCGGGCGACTACAACACCGCCAACAACATCGCCACGGCGTCGATTAACATCGTCAGCCCGACGGTGCCGGTCTACACCTGGATGCAGGCCGAAGACTCGGTCTGGGATTCCAACTACTACGTGCTCGTGCACCAGCGGCTCGACTCGACCGATCCGGCCAACTATCCGAACTGGGTCTTCGACCGCACCTACGACGCGTACTCGACGCAGCACACGATGAGCTACTTGGCCCAGATCCAGACGGCGCGGGCGGTGCGCTTCCCGGCCGTCGTGGAGAGCTCGCTGACGGTCGACGGCCAGGCCTTCCTCGCGCCGAGCTTCACCGTCAACGCCAGCAGCACGACGACCGGTCCCGGCACCACGACGACGTGCGGCGAGGAGTACGACGGCAACAAGTGGGTGCACGTCTGCAACGAGCACTTCGACGCGACGAACGGCGACGTAATGACGGTCTACACCGGCGCACAGGCCGGCTCGGTCACGTACGGCACGTGGGCCGTGAACCAGATGCGCTATCCGGACCTCGGCCAGACCACGATCTGGACGGAGAACACCGGCCCGTTCAACTCGACGTTCGGCGATCCGCAGGTCCCGCGGACGTCGCTCGGGAACAACGTCGCCGTGCGCGAGTCGGTCACCGACGCGGTGAACACGCAGATCGTCGGCGAAGGGACGGTCCAGCTCTATCCGTTCCCCGATCAAAGCTTCACCTTCGACTACGGCTGCACGTCGTACACGCTGCCGGTCTCGTTCGGCACGTACAGCGGCAGCGACTGCCGGCACCAAGAGGCGACGCAAACCGGCACGCGCGGCTTCACGTTCGTCCTGTCGTATCAGTAGATTCTTCGAGGGCGGCGGCGCACGCCGCCGTCCTCACGCCTGCTGCAGCTCGCGCATCTCGCGCAGGGGCCGCGACCGCAGCATGACGACGCTGACGACGACGAGGGTCATGACCCCGCCGAAGAGGACGCTCGGCACGACGCCGAGGAGGCGCGCGGCCACGCCGGACTCGAAGGCGCCGATCTCGTTCGAGGAGCCGATGAAGATCTGGTTGACCGCGGAGACGCGGCCGAGGAGCTCGCGCGGGGTGAGCGTGGTGATGAGCGTCCCGCGGATGATGACGCTGACCTGGTCGGCCGCGCCGCTGACGCCGAGGATCGCGAACGACAGCCAGAAATTGCGCGACAGGGCAAAGGCGATGATGCAGAGGCCGAAGAGTGCCACGCAGGAGAAGAGCGTCGGCCCTGCCCGGCGCATCGGCGGACGGTGCGCGACCCAGAGGCCGACGATGATGGAGCCGAGCGCAGGCGCGGCGCGCAGAAGGCCGAGCCCCTGCGGACCGGCGTGCATGCGCTCGGCGAAGATCGGCAGCATCGCGGTCGCGCCGCCGAAAAGGACGGAGAAGAGATCGAGGGTCATGGCCGGCAGGAGCACCGGCTGCCGGAACAGGAAGCGGAGGCCGAGCTTGACGCTCTCGACGACGCTGCTGCCGCTCGGTTCCGGCCGCGCGTCGTGGCGAATGAGGGTAAAGCCGAGGAGCGAGAGCGCGGTGAGGACGGAGACGACGGCGTACGCCAGCGCCGGCCCGCTGAAGCCGTAGAGCAGCCCGCCCACCGCCGGCCCGGCCACGGCCGCGGTTTGCCACGTCGCGGAGCGCCAGGTGACGGCGTTGGCGTAGACCTCGCGAGGAATGAGCTCCGCGGTGAGGGCCGTGAGCGCCGGCCGCGTGAAGCTGCGGGCGATGCCGCTGACGAAGATGACGGCGTAGACGGGCCAGACGCGCCCTGCGGCGATGAACGACGTCGTCGTGAAGACGAAGAGGGCGATGGCCGAGAGGAGCACGGCGAACGTTCCGGCAATCGACACGGTGCGCCGGCTGACGCGATCCGCCACATGCCCCGCATAGAGGGCCACGACGATGAGCGGCAGCGCCTCGGCCAGCCCGATGAGCCCGAGCGAGAGCGGATCGCGCGTCAGCGCGAAGACCTGCCAGCCGACGACGACGATCTGCGCCTCGCGGGCGATGGTGGACATCGCGTAGCTGACGAGGAGCCAGAGGAAGTTCTTGTAGCGAAGAGCGGCGTAGGGATCGTGGTTCTTGGTTCTTAGTTCTTGGTTGTTAGTTGATGCCATCGCCAAACCCAAAAAACTAAGAACCAAGAACTAAGAACCAAGAACGAACAACCTCATCCCGGCGGCACTCCCACCGGCGTCACCGCCGCCCGATCGAGCTCACCAGTCCTGATCCGATACACATGCTCCACCGGCACGACGAAGATCTTGCCGTCGCCGACCTCGCCGGTGCGCGCGGCGCCCATGATGGCGTTCACCGTCGGCTCGACGAAGTGGTCCGACACGCCGATCTCGATGCGCACCTTCTCCGAGAGCTCCATCTTCACGGTCGTGCCGCGGTAGGTCTCGACGCGCTCCAGCTCTCCGCCGTGGCCCTGCACGCGGGAGATCGTGAGGCCCTTGACCTGCGTGTGGAACAGCGCCTCGAGGACCTCGTGCAGCTTCTCCGGCCGGACGACCGCGATGACGAGTTTCATTCGCTCCTCCCGTCGAGCAACAGAATCGCTCCCTCGCCGCGCGCGTAGGCCTCCTCGCCGTGCTGCGTGAAGTCGAGGCCGAGGCCTTCCTCCTTCGGGGCGGCGCGCAGCGCGGTCACGAGGCCGAGCACCTTCACGATCACGAACGTGGCCACGAGGCTGTAGACGAGCGTCGCCGCGACGGCGATGCACTGGATGCCGAGCTGGCGCAGCGAGGCGTCGGCGCCGTCGGCGTTCCACGACTTCGCGCAGAGGATGCCGGTGAGCAGCGCGCCGACCGTGCCGCCGACGCCGTGCGCGGCCACGACGTCGAGCGAGTCATCGAGGCGCGTCTTGGCGCGATACAACAGCGCGAAGTAGCTCGGGAAGGCCGCGACCGCACCGAGGATCACCGCGGCCATCGGGCCGATGAAGCCGGCCGCCGGCGTCACGGCCACGAGGCCGACGACGATGCCGGTGGCGGCGCCGATGGCCGTCGACTTCTTCGTGCGGACCATGTCGAGAATCGTCCAGACGACGAGCGTCGCCGTCGGCGCGAGCATCGTGTTCACGAAGGCCAGCGCGGCGGTCTTGTTCGCGCCGAGGGCGCTGCCGGCGTTGAAGCCGAACCAGCCGAGCCACAGCAGGCCCGCGCCGAGCAGCGTGAACGGCACGTTCTGCGGCAGGATGGCCGTGCGCGCGTAGTCCTTGCGCGCGCCGACGACGATCGCGCAGACCAGCGCCGCCGCGGCTGCGTTCACGTGCACGACCGTCCCCCCGGCGAAGTCGAGCGCGCCGAGCTTGCCGATCCATCCGCCGCCCCACACCCAATGCGCCACCGGCGCGTAGACGAGCAGCGACCACAGCGTGATGAAGGCGACGTAGGGGCCGAAGCGCATCCGCTCCACGATGGCCCCGGAGATCAGCGCCGCGGTGATGATCGCGAACGTGGCCTGGTAGGCGAAGAAGAGAAGGTGCGGGATCGTCCCCTGCGCGGCCAGGCCGACGCCGCGGAGGAAAAAGTACTCGCCGCCTCCGCACCACGCCGAGCGGTGGCCGAAGGCGACGGAGTAGCCGAAGAAGGCCCAGGCCATGCCGACGAAGCCGAGCGCGGAGAAGCTCATCATCAGCGTGTTCAGGGCGTTCTTGGCGCGCACCATCCCGCCGTAAAAGAATCCGAGGGCGGGGGTCATCATGAGGACGAGGGCGGTGGAGATGAGGAGCCAGGCGGTATCGGAGCCGTTGATGGCGGGCAACCGGAACCTCCGTTGTTTTTACGAGTATAGCAGACGAAAATGTGTCACGAAAATGCTCTCTCCCCGCAACCGCCGCGCCGAGCACACCCGCCGCCAGGTCCTCGATGCCGCCCTCGATCTCTTCGCCCACCAGGGTTACCGGGCCACGGGGGTGAAGGAGATCGCCGAGGCCGCGGGGGTGTCGACGGGCAACCTCTACCATCACTTTCCGGACAAGGAAGCGATCTTCCGCTCGCTGCTCGAGGAGTACCAGCAGATCACGACCACGCCGAAGTTCCCGCTGATGCGCGTGCTGAGCTCGCCGCATTTCCCGAACAATCTCGAGCAGATCGCCCACGCCGCGCGGGAGAGCGTGCAGCAGTACCGCAAGTACATGGTGCTGCACTTCGTCGACGTGATCGAGTTCGACGGCACGCACATCCGCAAGTTCTACGGCGCCATCGCCGAGCGCCTCGGCAAGGTGGTCGAGGAGCAGCGGCCGCGCCTGCGCCACGGGGTCACGCCGCAGACGGCGCTCCTCGTCGCCGCGCGGCTCTTCTTCAACTATTTCCAGCTCGAGATTCTCTTCGGCGTCTCCGAGCCGTACGGCCGGGACTCGGCGCAGGTGGTGCGCGAGATTGCGGATATTTTGCTGCACGGGATCGTCGCAGGTTCTTAGGTTCTTAGTTCTTGGTTCTTAGTTCTTAAACTTAAGAACCTAACAACCTAAGAACCTCACAACCTCGGAGGTCGCATTTTGAAGCAACTCGTCATCGCCTTGTTTCTCATCGCCCCGCTCGCGTTCGCCGCGGACGACGCCGAGTACACGAAGCAGATCCAAAAATTCACAACCGGCCCGCAATTCACCACCGAGCTTGTCGATCATCTGCCGGCCTCCGACCGCGTGCCGTCGCCGCTGAAGTTCTTCGGCCACGTCGCCGGCGCCGACGGGTCCCTTACCTACTCCGAGGACGTGAACCGCTACATGCGCGCGCTCGCGGCGGCGTCGCCGCGCGTGAAGGTCGTCTCCATCGGCAAGAGCGAGGAGGGGCGCGAGATGATCGCCGTGGCCATCTCCAGCGACGACACGATCGCGAGCCTCGACCGCTACCGCGACGCCACGCGCCGCCTCGCCGATCCGCGCAAGCTCTCCGACGACGACGCCCGCAAGCTCATCGCCCAGTCGAAGCCGATCTACTACGCCACCGGCTCCATTCACTCGCCGGAGACCGGCAGCCCGGAGATGCTGATGGAGCTCGCCTATCGGCTCGCCGTCGAGGAGACGCCGTTCATCCGCAAAATCCGCGACAACGTCATCACCCTGATCACGCCGGTGCTCGAGGTCGACGGCCGCGATCGCCAGGTCGACCTCTGGAACTACCGCAAGGCCAATCCGAACCTGCCGACGCCGCCGCTCGTCTACTGGGGCCACTACGTCGCCCACGACAACAACCGCGACTACCTCGGCCTCGGCTTGGCCCTGAGCCGCAACGTCCTCAAGGCGTACTTCGACTTCCACCCGCAGATCATCCACGACCTCCACGAGTCGATTCCGTTCCTCTACATCTCGACCGGGACGGGGCCGTACAACCCGGCGCTCGATCCGATCGTCATCGACGAGTGGCAGCGCCTGGCCTGGCACGAAGTGCAGGAGCTGACCAGTCGCGGCGTGCCCGGAGTCTGGACGTACGGCTTCTACGACGGCTGGGCGCCGAACTACATGATCTGGACCGGGCAGGGGCACAACTCCATCGGCCGCTTCTACGAGACGTTCGGCAACCGCTGGCCGATCACCGCCGACCGCGTCGTGCGCGGGCAGTCGGAGCGGGCCTGGTTCCGTCCGAATCCGCCGCTGCCGACGGTGAAGTGGTCGCTGCGCGACAACGTCAACTATCAGCAGAGCGGTCTGCTCTTCGGCCTCGAGTACGTGGCCGAGAATCGCCAGCACTTTCTCGAGCAGTTCTGGACCCTCGGCAAGCGCGCCGTGGCCAAGGCGGCAAACGAGGGGCCGGCGGCGTGGGCGTTCGACGGCGCGCAGAAGCGGCAACCGAACCTGCGCGACCTCATGAAGCTGCTGCAGACGCATGGCATCGAGGTGCACGTGCTCGACGCGGCGTTCGACAAGCTGCCGGCGGGCTCGTTCGTCGTGCGCATGGACCAGCCGTACAGCCGCCTCGCCGACACGATGCTCGACACGCAGTACGTGCGCGGCGAGGAGCGCGTGTACGACGACACCGGCTGGACGCTCGGCTACCTGAAGAACGTCGACTTCAAGCGCGTGACCGACGCGGGGATTTTGAAGGCGCCGATGCATCTTTGGGACGGTGGCGCCCCTCACCCGGCGCCTGGCGGCGCCACCCTCTCCCCGCTCGCGGGGAGAGGGATAGGCGCGGAGCGCCAGGGTGAGGGGCGCCAGCTTCCCTACCCCCGCATCGCCCTCATGCACACCTGGCTGCGCACGCAGGACGAGGGGTGGTGGCGCATCGCCCTCGACGCGATGAACGTGCCGTACACGTACATCTCCACGCAGGACGCCGCGCGCATGGCGAACCTGCGCGAGAAATTCGACGTCATCGTCTTCCCCGCCCGCGAGCAGCGCGCCGGCCGACATCGTCAACGGCCTCCCTCCCGGCCCGCCGCTGCCGTGGAAGAAGAGCGCGCTCACGCCGAACCTCGGCGGCATCGATGAGACCGACGACATGCGCCCCGGCCTCGGCATGACCGGCGTCGCCAACATCCAGCGCTTCGTCGAGGAGGGCGGCCTCCTCATCACCGCGCGCGACACCGCGGTGTGGGCGGTGCAGTACGGCCTGGCGCGCTGGGTGCGCACGATCGAGCCGCGGACCCTGAAGGCGCGCGGCTCGATCCTGCAGGCGAACGTCGTGGAGAAGAAATCGCCGATCGTCAGCGGCTACGACGACAACATCCCGGTCTACTTC
>JBKOUP010000348.1:0-4995 GCA_046723495.1 Acidobacteriota bacterium | reverse complement strand
CCTCACAGCCAGCCGGCGCGGACGCCGGCGCTCCTATTGCTGTACCACCTGCACTCCCGCCGGCACCGTAAACCGGAACAGCTCCGGCGACGTGGCCCGCTTGTGGAAGCCGCCGAACGCGAACGTCGTCTGGTTTCCCTCGCGGTCCGTGTACGACACGCTGCGGATGAAATGCGTGGCCGCGTCGATCGACACCACGACGTTGCGGATCATCGCCGCCGCGCTGCGCGGCTGCAGCGTGGCCGTGACGGTGTTCCCCTTGGTTGATTCCTTCACCACGAAGGCGCGGTCGCGCGCGGCCGGGTCCCCGATGACGAGGAAGGGCAGCTCGGCGCGGCGCTCGGCGTCGAGGTCCGCCACCGTCACCTGCTTGTCGGCGGGGATGTAGAACCACGAGCGCGCGCCGTCGAAGACGAACAGCTTCTCCTCGGGGCGTGAATAGATCCAGCGCATCCGCGGCAGCGTGCCGAAGATGACCGTACCGCCTTCGCTCTGGCTGTTCTTGAATCCTTTGGGCGTGAACTGCTGCGTGAAGCTCGCCTCCATGCCGGGGAGCGCGGCCGCGGCGCGGTCGATCTCCGCCGCGTACGCCGGCACGGCCAGCGCGAGAGTCAAAAGAATCGCTTTCATGATCTAGAGCTTCTCCACCTCGATCGAAACCAGCGCCGAGCTGACCACGAAGATCCGCTCGTTCCTGTTCCGGTCATACGGATAGAGGTAGAAGCCACTCCGCTCGGGGTTGTACTGGGCCACGCCGCGGATGACTTCGCCGTCGGCGAATTCCACTGCAATCGTGCTGCCGACGGCCGGCTCGAGCTGTTCGAGCGAGCTCACGCGCGGGAAGAAGACGGCCTTGATCTCGGTGAACGGCACCTCGTCGCGCGCGCCCTCGCGCTCGACCGTGAACGACTGCCGGTCGGCGTCGACCGCGGCGAGCGTGGCCCGCTCCGTCCGGCCGTCGCGATAGCGAAGGACCACCTGCGAATCTGCCATCAGAAAAGTTCGAGACCCCAAAGATCGTGGAGGTGAATGATACCTTCGACGCGTCCCGATTCGTCGGTGATGAAGATCGACGTGATCTTCCGCTCTTCCATCACTTGCAGCGCGGCCGAGGCCAGCTCGTTGCCGGGGATCGTCACCGGGTCCTTCGTCATCGACTCGCCCGCGGTCGTGCTGACGATGCCGTCGCCTTTCCTCTCGAGAAGCCGGCGCAGGTCGCCGTCGGAGATCGCGCCGCGGAGGATGCCGTCGTCGTCGACGACGGCGGTGATGCCGAAGCGCTTCTTCGACATCTCGTAGATGGCGTCGCGCAGCAGCGTGGAGAGGCGGACGGCGGGCACCTGCTCGCCGCTGTGCATCAGGTCGCGCACGCGGAGGAAGCGCTTGCCGAGCTTTCCGCCGGGATGGAGCGAGGCGAAGTCTTCCTCCTTAAATCCCTTGCGCAGCAGCAGAGCCATGGCCAGGGCGTCGCCGAGGGCGAGCGTGGCGGTCGTGGAAGCCGTCGGCGCCAGGCCGAGCGGGCAGGCCTCCTGCGAGATCGCCGCGGAGAGGTGATGGTCGGCGCCGCGCGCCAGCGTCGAATTCGGATTGCCGGTGATGGCCACGATCGACGCGCCGATGCGCTTGAGGCTCGGGATGAGCCGCACGAGCTCCTCGGTCTCACCGGAGTTCGAGATCGTCAGGGCCACGTCGCCGCGCACGATCATGCCGAGGTCCCCGTGGATGGCCTCGGCCGGATGGAGAAAAAACGACGGCGTGCCGGTCGACGCCAGCGTCGCGCTGATCTTCTTGCAGATGATTCCGGACTTGCCGAGGCCCATCGTGACGACGCGGCCGGCGCAGGCGTTGATCAGCTCGACGACGTCGACGAACGACTGGTCGAGGTGCTCGATCACGCCGACGATCGCCGCCGCCTCGACCTCGAGCACGCGCCTGGCCTCGGCCAGGGCAGGGTGGGTGGTGGTGAGGACCATTGCCGGAGTCTAGCGCGCCGCGCGCTCCTGCGGCAAAAGACAGCGGTAGATGAAATCGCAGACCGGCACCTCGATGCCGCTCACAGCTGCCATCCGCACCACCGCGCAGAGCTGCGCGTCGAGCTCCGAGGGCTTGCCGTCGCGGACGTCGCGCTGCAGCGAGGTCGTGGCCTCGGCGGCGAGGGCGTCGAAGCGCTCCATCGTCCGCTCGAACGCGTCGTCGGGAAGCGCCGCGCCGCGCGCTGCAGCGACGGCGATGATCTCACGCACGGCGCGCGCGGCCAGCTCGCGCGTCTCCGGCATCGAGCGCCAGACTCCGATCGGCACGCGCGTGATCGCGCCGATCCCGCTGCTCGGGGCGATGAAGAGGAACTTCGACCACATCGAGCGGTGGATGTCGGGCGGGATCTCGGCGTTCACGCCGGCGCGGAGGAAGGCGTCGCGCAGCCGCTCCAGCCGCGCGCCCGGCCGGTTGTCGAGCTCGCCGAACATGACGAAGGGCTCGGCGCCGGCGTGGCGGATGTGTCCCGGCGCGACGACGAAGGCGACGATCCCGCAGAGCCCACCGACGGCGTGCGCGCGCCCCGCGACGGCGGCGATCTGCTCCGGCGCCTCCATGCCGTTCTCCAGCGGCACGATCGGCGTGTCGTCGGCGAGGCAGGGGAGAATGCTCTTCGTCGCCTCGGGCACCTGCCAGGCCTTCACGCAGAGGACGACGGCGTCGGCCTTGCCGATCGTCGCCGCGTCGGTCGTGACCTTCGGCCGCTCGATGACGAAGTCGCCTTTGACGCTGTCGACGCGCAGCGTGTCGAACGGCCGGCGCACGACGAACGTGACGTCCTCGCCGGCCGCGGCGAGCTTCCCGCCGAAGTAGCCGCCGACTCCGCCGGCACCGACGACGACGATCCTCACGTCCGCCCGACCCACCCGCCCAGCTGCTTGTGCGTGCGCATCCACACTTCGTCGATCGCTCCTTCGCGGAGCATCTTCGTGATCCAGAGGATCTGGCCGGCGTGGTTGGCGAGGTGCGTGGCGATGCCGATGAGGTCCTGGACGACGACCTTGTACATCTTCGGCTCCGGCGACGGATCGCCGAGGCGCTCCGGCGTGAGGGCGTTGAACGTCTGCTCCGCCTTCGCCACCATGTCGTCGAAGAGCTGCAGCAGCTCCGCTTTCGGGATGTGGCGGCGCTCGGCGAACTCGGCGGCGCGGTCGCGGTCGTAGTCGATCCCGCCGATCAGCTTGTTCAGATAATGGTTCAGCGAGCCGGTGACGTGGAGGACGATATTGCCGATCGAGTTCGAGCCCTCGTTCGGCCGCCACCAGATCTGCTCGTCGTCGAGGGCCTCGACGCACTGGCGGATCTGGGCGGGAAAGACGGCGGTGATGCGGGCGCGGAGGGCGTCGAGGGTGGCGGCGGCGGTCTCATCGGCCATGATTTGTGTAGAATACCGGCTCTTCATTTGCAATCGCTCTCCGAATTTCGTCGAGGACGCTCATGACAGAACTGCTCTCTAACGCTGAAGTTGCGGCCGCGCCGAAGGCGGCCCGTCCCGGGAAAACAACGAAGACTCTGCCCGTCGAGCCGAAGTCGGCCGTCTGGAACCCGCCGGCCGAGGAGATCCGCCGCTACGCCGAGGCCATGCCCAACGCGCGGATCACCGAGTGGGGGAACGTCAACGTGGCCACGCGCGTCGTCTCGCGCTCGAAGCTGTCGACGTTCATCGCCACGGACCGCCCCGAGGAGCACTCCGACCAGACCATCAGCCGCGCCGAGTACGAGCGCGTGGCCAAGCTGCAGGACGACTACATCCGCACGCGCGACATGGTCGTGGTCGAGGGCTTCATCGGCAACGACCCCGAGTTCCGCGTGCCGGCGCGCCTGATCATGGAGAAGGCCAACGCCAACATCGCCGCGATGCAGTCCATCCTCTACTACCCGGCCTCGGCCGATGAGCTGGAGCGCTTCGAGCCGAAGCTCACCGTCATCTACACGCCGAACCTGCCCATGCCTGGCTATCAGGACGACCGCCTGATCGCCGTCGACCTCGAGAGCTACGTCACCCGCGTTTTCAACTCCGACTACTTCGGGGAGTCGAAAAAGGGCGGGCTGCGGATGTGGAACAAGCTCGTCTACGAGCGCGGCGGCCTGGCGCTGCACGCGGGCTGCAAGATCATCCCCGTCGCCGGCGGCTCGCGCGTGGGGCTGATCGTCGGCCTCTCCGGGACCGGCAAGACGACGACGACGTTCACGAAGCAGAACAACTCCCAGCCGGTGCAGGACGACTTCTGCGCGCTTATGCCCGGCGGCAAGGTGTACGCCACGGAGAACGGCTGCTTCGCCAAGACCTTCGGCCTCAATTCCAACGATGAGCCGACGATCTACTACGCCTGCGCCTCCCAGCACGCCTATCTCGAGAACGTGTCGCAGGACGACAGCGGCAAGGTCGACTACTTCGACACCTCATACACGCCGAACGGCCGCGCCGTCATCCGCATGCAGGACATCGCCGGCGCCGCCGACGCGCGCGACGTCAAGAAGGTCGACTTCCTCCTCATCCTCAACCGCAACGAGAACATCATCCCCGCCGTGGCCAAGCTCGAAGGGCCGCTGGCGGCGGCGTACTTCATGCTCGGCGAGACGAAGGGAACGAGCGCGGGCGGCGCGGCCGAGGCCGGGAAGTCGCTGCGCGTGCCGGGAACGAATCCGTTCTTTCCGCTGCTGCACGCGTATCAGGGCAACCGGATGAACGAGCTGATGAAGTCGAGCCCGATGGACGTGTACCTGATGAACACGGGCCGCATCGGCGGCGAGGAGAAGGACGAGCGCTCGAAAAAAGTCCGCATCCAGCACTCCTCGGCGATCGTGAAGGCCATCGCCGAGGGGACGATCCGCTGGGAGCGCGACCCCGACTTCGGCTACCTCGTGGCCACGGACGTGCCGGAGATGGACGACGCCGATTACCTCCAGCCGCGGCGGCTGTACGAGCGGCAGGGGAGGCTCGACGAGTACAAGCAGCTC
>JBKOUP010000480.1:0-5399 GCA_046723495.1 Acidobacteriota bacterium | reverse complement strand
CCGCGCTGAATCGCTTCGCGCGCCGCGCCGAGGTTCTCGGGGATCGGCTCGGGGTTCACGCCGCCGAAGGAAGGGTTCGTGTCGCCGCGGATCGTGGTCACGTTCTTCACGATGCGCTGCGGGATGCCGGCGGCGACGCCGTGGATGGGATCGTGGAGGATGCGCAACGCGACGCTGCCGACGCGCTCGCGCAGCGCGGCGACGTAGTCGTCGAGCAGGTTCTCCTCGGCCACGCTGCCGCCGTCGCGGGCGTCGCGCTGGCCGAGGGCGTTGGCGATGGCCGCGTATGTCTCCGGCAGCGCCGAGCCGCCGTACCAGGCCTTGAACTTGATGCCGTTGTACTTGGCCGGGTTGTGGCTGGCGGTGACGACGACGCCGCCGAGAAGCTTGCGGTGATGCGCGGTGAAGGAGATCGTCTGCGACGGCAACGGCGCGTTCGACAGGACGACACGATAGCCGGCCATGCGCAGCGTCTCCGCGACGACCTCGGCGAACTCGCGCGAGAGGAAGCGGCGGTCGTAGCCGACGGCGAGAGCATCGCGGTCGATGCCGGCCGGCGGCGTGAGGCCGCGCGCGGCCACGGCGATCGCTTCGCTGACGCGGCGGACGTTGTCGAAGGTGAAGCCGTCGGCGATGACCGCGCGCCAACCGTCGGTTCCGAAGGAGATCATGGGGGGATTGTATTGGAGCCGCGCGGATACAATGTCCGCCCATGGCACGCATCGGAATCATCGGCACCGGCTGGGGGGCGCGCGTGCAGGTGCCGGCGTTCCGCGAAGCGGGGCTGGAGGTCGTGGCGATCGCGGGCTCGCATCGCAACAAGACCCGCCGCGTGGCCGAGGAGCTCGGCGTGCGCGCGTTCGACGAGTGGACGGCGCTCGTCGCCGCCGACGACGTCGACGTCGTCAGCGTCGTCACGCCGCCATCGGAGCACGTGAAGATGTCGATCGCGGCGCTCCAGCACGGCAAGCACGTGATCTGCGAGAAGCCGACGGCGCTCAACGCCGCCGAGGCCGAGCAGCTCGTCGCGGAAGCGAAGAAGCATCCCGAGCTCGTGACGATCATCGATCACGAGATGCGCTTCCTCCCGGCCATGCGTGCCATGCGCGAGCGCCTCGGCGAGCTCGGGCCGATCCGCTACGCCGAGGTGCGCTATTCGAGCCCCAGCCGCGGCGACCGCAAGCGCGAGTGGAACTGGTGGAGCGACGCCGCGCGCGGCGGCGGGATCTGGGGCGCGGTCGGCTCGCACTACGTCGATGCCCTTCGCTACCTCGGCCTGGAGATCGAAGCGGCGCAGGCGACGCTGGCCACGATCGTCAAGGAGCGGCCGTTCGGCGAGGCCACGCGCGAGGTGACTTCGGACGACTTCGCGGCCGTGCACCTGCAGCTGCGTGGCGGCGCGGTGGCGGCGATGACGTTCAGCGCCGTCGCCTCCGGCCCGGACGAGCCGACGACGCTGACGCTGCACGGCGAAAACGGAGCGATGCGCTTCATGAGCGAGGAGCTGCTCGTGTCGCTCGAAGGCGAGCCGTTCACGCGCGCCGCCGGCGGCGCGATCGGCGATCGCCGCGGCAACTCCCCCGGCGGCGCGTTCGGGTCGGCCACGACGTTCCTCGGCCGCGCGCTCAAGGCCGCGCTCGACGACGGCGACCGCAGCGCGCTCGCCCCCGCGGCCACGTTCGACGACGGCCTGATCCAGCAGCGCGTGCTCGACGCGGCGCGGGAGTCGGCGCGGACGGGCGGGCGGTGGGTGGCGGTCCGCTGAAACGTTTTCGCCCCTTCCGTCACTACCGAGCATGGAACTGCATCGCGAAGTGTGGAAAGGCCACAGAATCGTGATCCCGCGCGGGCCGCTGAAGACCGTCGTCATCGACGGCGTGCCGCACCGCTACGCCATCGCCGGCGACTGCTATTACCTCGAGCGGCACCCGCACGACCGCGCCGAGACGCTGCTCGGCGCGGTGCGGCGTTACCTCGACTACGTCACTTCACGGCCGGAACTGACGCGGCCAGCTTGTTGAAGGCCGGCAGGTCGGTGGCCCAGATCGCCTTCAGCTTGGCGAGCTGCTCGTCGATCGCCTTGACCACCTCGTCGCGCACGGCCACGTCCTGCGCCGTCGGCGCCCACGCGCCGATGGCCGCGGAGTCGCCGACGGCGGCGAGCTTGTTGTTCAGCCTCACCGGGTAGTTCAGCGGGTCCTCGGGGCTCTTGTTCTTCGTCTGGTACAGCGCCTCCTCGATCGCGGTGATCTTCTTGTCGAGATCGTTCGCGGCGTCGACGATCGGCTTGACGTCTTTGTCCTTGCCGACGCGCTTCTTCACGTCCGTGAGCTGCTTGCGCACGTCGCGGATGCGCGTGATGGCCTCGTTCGTCTCGGAGAACTTGTCGCGCACGCCGAGGAGGAAGTCGTATTGCGCGCGGAGGTCGGCGGCCGTGACCGCGGCGCGCGGATCTTCGCGCACCTCGAACGGCACCGTCATCGGCGGATGATCGCCGACGGTCAGCCGCGCCGTGTACGTCCCGGGAAGAATGCGCGGGCCGTCGGTGCTGCCGCCCCACAGGATCATCCCTTCGAACTTCTTCGCCGGCGCGGAGCGCAGGTCCCAGACGAAGCGGTTGTGGCCGTTGGTGACGTCCGCGAGGCGGTCTTCGTCGCGCTTCTCCTCCGGCTTCTCTTCTTCCGACGACGGCTGCCGCTCGGCCTCGGCCCCCTCGGTTTTCACCGCTTCCTTGCGCGGCTCCTTCGGCTCTTCCTTCGTCGTCGGCGGAGGGGGCGGCGTTCCGCCTTTGAGCTCGACCGGCTTGACCGGCTCGGCCTGCACGGTGCCTTTGTACTCGCGGATGACTTTGCCGTCGCCGCCGAGAAACGCCAGCGAGACTTTCGTGCCGGGCTTCTGCCCGTGCAGCGTGTAGTCGATGATCGCGCCGAGCGGCATGCCCCCGCCGCGGCGGCCGAAGCCGCGGCCGAAGCCTTCCATGCGCCAGGCCAGCGTCGGCGTGAAGAGATGCGCGGGCGCCGTGGCGATCTCCGGCGTCAGCTGGCGCAGCGGCGTGACGTCGTCGAGCATCCAGAAGCCGCGGCCGTTCGTGGCGGCGATCAGCGAGTCGTCGCGCACGAGGAGATCGCTGATCGGCGTGATCGGCAGCTTCCCCTGCAGCGACTGCCAGTGCCCGCCGTCGTCGAAGGAGACGTAGACCATCCGCTCCGTGCCGGCGTAGAGGAGGCCGCGCTTCTTCGGATCGGCGCGGACAACGCGGGTGAAGTGGTCGGCGGCGATGCCGTCGACGATCTTCGTCCAGCTCTTGCCGTAGTCGCCGGTCCTGTACAGATACGGATGGAAGTCGTCGTGCTTGTACATCGTCGCGGCGACGTAGGCCGTGCCCTTGTCGAGCGGCGAGGCGTCGATGGCGTTGATCATGATCCACTCGGGCATCATCGCCTTCGGCGGCGTGACGTTCGCCCACGTCTTGCCGCCGTCGCGGGTGACGTGGACGAGGCCGTCGTCGGAGCCGGCCCAGATCACGCCCGGCTCGACGGGCGACTCGGCGACGGAGAAGATCGTGTCGTAGTACTCGACGGAAGTGTTGTCCTTCGTGATCGGGCCGCCCGAGGGGCCTTGCTTCGACTTGTCGTTGCGCGTGAGGTCGTCGCTGATCCGCGTCCACGACCCGCCGCCGTTCGTCGACTCGAAGAGGTACTGCGACGCGGCGTAGAGCTTGTGCGGATCGTTCGGGGAGAAGAGCAGCGGGAAGTTCCACTGGAAGCGCTGCTTGATGTCGGCGGCGCCCCACCCCATCGGATTGTCGGGCCACGGATTGACGTCGCGCACCTGCGACGTGCGGTGGTTCATCATGATCAGCAGGCCGTTGTACGAGCCGCCGTAGACGATGTCGGGGTTGGTCGGGTCGGCGATGATGTAGCCGGACTCGCCGCCCGCGGTCGGCTCGAAGCCGGTGCCGTTGTTGCGGATGCGCAGCGCGGAGTTGTCCTGCTGCGCGCCAAGGAGGCGGTAGGGGAAGTCGGTGTCGGTGGAGACGCGGTAGATCTGCGCGGTGGGCTGATTGTCGACCGTGCTCCACGTCGCGCCGCCGTCGTTCGAGATCGTGGCTCCGCCGTCGTTGGCCTCGATCATCCGGTTCGGATCGTTCGGCGCGATCCAGAGGTCGTGGTTGTCGCCATGCGGCGGGCGGATGGACGTCCACGTCTTGCCGCCATCCTTCGAGCGGTGGAAGCCGACGTTGACGACGTAGCTCGTCTCTTCATCCTTCGGGTCGGCGTAAATTCGCGTGTAGTACCAGGCGCGCTGGCGGAGGTCGGATTCGCCGCTGACCTTGGTCCAGGTGTCGCCGCCGTCGCGTGAGCGATAGACGCCGCCGTCCTTCGCCTCGACGATGGCGTAGAGGTTCTGCGGATTGCTCGGAGAGACGGTAATGCCGATGATGCCGAGGGTGCCCTTGGGCATGCCTTTGTTGCGGGAGAGCTCTTTCCAGGAGTCGCCGCCGTCGGTCGACTTCCAGAGCGCGCAGCCGTCGCCGCCGCTCTCGAAGGAGTACGGGGTGCGGCGGAAGCGCCACGTCGTCGCGTAAACGGTGCGCGGGTTGCTCGGGTCGAGGATGAGGTCGACGGCGCCGACGTCTTTGTTGATGAAGAGGACGCGGTCCCAGGTCTTGCCGCCGTCTTTCGTTCGGTACACGCCGCGCTGGTCGCTCGGGCCGAAAGCGTGGCCCATGGCGGCGACGTAGACGACGTCGGGGTTGGTGGGATGGACGCGCACGCGGCCGATGTGGCGCGTGTCGTCGAGGCCGATCTTCGTCCAGGTCTTGCCGGCGTCGGTCGATTTCCACACGCCGTCGCCGTGGGTGACGTTGCCGCGGAGGGTCTCCTCGCCGAGGCCGGCGTAGACGACGGAAGGATCGGACGGCGCGACGGCGACCGCGCCGACGGAGCCGCCGAAGAAGCCGTCCGAGACGGGCTTCCACGTCTGCCCGCCATCGACGGTCTTCCACACGCCCCCACCCGAGGAGCCGAAGTAGTAGACGTTCGGCTCGCCAGCGATGCCCTCCACGGCGGAGGAGCGGCCGCCGCGATAGGGGCCGACCTCGCGCCACTTCATGTTTTTGAGGAGGGAGGGATCGGGGGAGGCGGCGAAGGCGGCTACGGATGTGAGGAGAAAGAGAAAAAAACATGCGCGCGTCTTCATGGCGCGCGCATGTTTATCACAGGCGTTTACGACTGCTGGCCGCCGCCTTCGTGGCCGCCCTCGCCACCTCCGCCCTCTCGGCGTGGCGGACGTGGGCCGCGATCGTCGCGGCGTGGACCGCGCGGGCCGCGGTCGCCGCCGCCTTCGCGGCGGGGGCCGCGATGTTCGCCGCCGTGACCGTGACCTCCGCCGTGGCC
>JBKOUP010000410.1:0-2419 GCA_046723495.1 Acidobacteriota bacterium | reverse complement strand
GGCCGGGAACGGCTTCGAAGCCGCGGTCGAAGCTCATGATGCGATCGATGCCGTGCTCCTGCATGACAGCGACGTGTACGGCATCACGCGCGGAAAGATGGCGATAACCAAGCACGAACGCCTTCGCGGACTCGACGACGGACGGTGTGATGGGAAAGATCTCGTCGACGATGCCATGGAGCAAATCGAAGGCCGGTTGAATCGCATCTTTCCTGTCGATGGCCGTGTAGCGGTGCAGAATTTCCTGAAATACTTCGGCATCCGTGACGAGCCGCTCGCGATTCGTAATGGCGC
Source organism: Acidobacteriota bacterium (assembly GCA_046723495.1). Lineage (GTDB taxonomy): Bacteria > Acidobacteriota > Thermoanaerobaculia > Gp7-AA8 > Gp7-AA8 > DATDFB01. Next base: position 2,125 of record JBKOUP010000410.1, on the reverse strand, counting down.
GATCGAGCAGCCGTTCGGTCCGCGCTTTCAGTCCATCATTGTTGCCGACCAGGTACATCGGCACGTTCGTATCGATGAGGATCACGACTCGGGTGCTTCCTGATAACCGCGCTCGATCTCCTCGTTCATCTGCTCGATGTCGGGCGATGGAAAGGCGTGGCGTGCTGCCGCCCGGATTGCAGCAAGCTTTCGCTCGACATCTTCCGACGACGTATTTCGCCGGGCGTGGCGGATTGCTCTCCGCACCCATTCGGCGACCGTCGTCTTCTCGGCGCGTGCGGAGCGTTTGAGCTCCCGCCATTCGGTGTCATCGAGGAGCACCTGCAGCCGCTTAGCCACGTCAGTAGTCTACATTACTCACTACGATGAGTCGCCGGCTTCGGCAGTTCCCGCTCCACCGTCATGCGTTCGTGCGGCACGCGCTCGACATTCGCCGCTGCGGTCCCCGCTTCCGTGAGGTAGAGCCAGTCCGTTCCGTTTTCGGTTCGGCGAACGACGAGGCCGCCCTGTTTTTCCAGGTCCTCCAGCGCGCGGGTCGTGTCGGCGTGAGCGAAGGGGAGCTCATCGAGAAGCTGGCGCGTGTCGAGGCGCACGGCGCGGTGAAAGCGGAAGCAGGCCAGCACGTCGCGCTCGATCTCGGCGAGGTTCCGCTCGCCGATGGCCGCGTACTCATGGCGCTCGCGCGGCGTCTTCCGGGCCCGGTCGAGCGCGCCGTCGAAGTACGCCGAGGTCAGGCCGGAAGCCCAATAGAGGATGGCTGCCGCGTTCGGCTGCGTCGTCTCGGTGCCGGTGGCGAAGCGCAGGCCGTCGCTCTGCCGCTCGAAGACGAGCCATCCTTGCCACGTGTCGCTGGGGCGGCTTCGGCCGTAGAGATAGACCGTGTAGCGCGCGCCGCCGGCGTCGGTCACCGGCTGTTCGAACTGTTGGAGCAACTTGTCCACGCCGTAAAAGAGTGCAAGTTATTTTCCTCTGCGCCCCAGCAGAATCTTCACGAATGACCGGCTGCGGAGCTCGTCAAGCGTCAGCCCCGTCGCCAGCGCCTCCTCCTCCGTGATCGCGCCGCAGTTCAGGGCACGGAGGAAATAGTTGAGCAGGCCCTGGCCGGTGGCGGCGTCGTCGAAGATGTCGCCAACGAGCGTGGCCTGGCCGGCTTTCTGGATGAAGTTGCGGAGGCGCTCCGTGGCGGCGGCGAGGCCGTCGAGGAAGAAGTTGTAGACGGCGGCGTAACGCGTGGGGAGCTGCGCGGGATTGAGGTCCCATCCCTGATAGAACGCGTTGATCAGCGAGTGGCGGATGTGGGAGACGTGCAGGCGCCAGGCGGCGTGGACCGTGGCGCGGTCGCCGATGGGCATGATGTTCGTGGCGCCGTCGGAGAGCCAGAGGCCCGTGCCGGCATAGGCGACCCGCATGGCGTGGCGGGCGAAGTCGCAGGCCGGGTGGTCCATGCGCTGGTGCGCGGCGGTGATGTTGCAGCTGGCGGTGTAGTCGTACGTGCCGAAGTGCGCGGCCACGGCGCGGCCGCGGGCGGCGTCGGGGAGATGGGGGAGGATCGGGATCGACTGCGTCGTCTCGATCATGAACTCGAGCTTGAGCGCGCCGGCGGGGAGGCCGAGCGTCGGCTCGAGGCTGTCGAAGAGATCGGCGAGCGCGGTGACCTGCTCGACGACCTGGATCTTCGGCAGGGTGATGACGAACCACGGCGGCAGCGCGCCCGCCGCCTTCATCAGCGTCGTGAGGAAAATTTCCGTCGTCCGGACGGAGCGCGGCATCAGCTCCTGCGAGAACGGCTTGATGCGGATGCCGATGAACGGCGGCAGCGTGCCGTTCTTCATCCCGGCGGCCACCTCGCGCGCGGCGGCGGCGGCGTGGCCGTCCTCCTCGTCGTCGGGGCGGTTGCCGTAGCCGTCCTCGAAGTCGATGCGGAAGTCTTCGACTGGCTCGCGCTTCAGCTTCTCGACCACGCGCGCGTGGATCGTCTCGGCCAGCGCCTCGCCGATGCCGATGGCGCGCGCGAACTCGGCCGGCGTGCCGCCGTGCTCCTGCAGCGCGCGCAACGCGAGCGCGCCGAGCTTGACCGTCGTGTCGGACTTGAAGAGCTGCGCGCCGCCGTACACCGTGTGCACCG
>JBKOUP010000519.1:0-8808 GCA_046723495.1 Acidobacteriota bacterium | reverse complement strand
CGACGGGGACGACCTGGGTGGAGAAGCCGCTCAGCTCGACGGTGACTCTGTAGTCGCCGACCGGCAGCGCGGCGATGGTGTAGGCGCCGCGGGCGTCGGTGACGTCGCTGCGGGAGTAGTTCGTGCCGGTGTTCAGCGCGGTGACGGTCACGCCCGGAAGCGCGCTGCCGCTGCCGTCGGTCACATTGCCTTCCAGACGCGCCGTCGGCGTCTGGGCCGCCTGGGGGAGTGCGATGCAGAGAACGACGAGGACAAGGAACGACTTGAGGAGAATGGAGCGCTTCATGGGTCCTCCCGTACGCGTTCGTTGGTGTTTGTCGATAAATATAGCCTAGTGGAGGCGCCATGTGCCGCTGCTGTGCGCGGGCATGGAGATCGTCCACGCGCCGGAGGTCCCCGTGGGCGTGCCGGCGCCGCCGTCGGCGTAGAGCGTTTCCAGCGCGCCGGCGCTCACGGCGAGGGGGCCGGCGGTCGTTGCCGCGGCGCCGAGGTTGTGCACGACGAGGACGCGCTCGTCGCCGGAGCTGCGGACGAAGACGAGGAGCTGCGCGCCGGCGTCGAGCGGAACAATGTCGCCGCGCAGCAGCGCCGCGGAGCGCTTCCGCGCCGCGATCCAGTTGCGGTAGTACGACAGCAGCGACTGCGGATCGCCGATCTCCGCGGCGACGTTCGCGGTCGTCGTCCCGGCGGAGTAGGGGAACCACGGCGTGACGGTGCTGAAGCCGCCCGACGACGTCCAGGCCATCGGCGTCCGCTTCGATTCGTCCGCGGCGGTCGGGCCGTTCTGCATCCCCACTTCTTCGCCGTAGTAGAGGAACGGCGCACCGGGGAGGGTGAGCAGAATCGCCGCCGCGTTGCGCAGCTTGCCGGAATCGCCGTGCAGCACGGTGGCGATGCGCGTCTGGTCGTGGTTCGTCAGGAACGGCGCGTCGATGAAGTCTTGCGGATAGGCAGCGAGCTCCTGGCGCAGCGTGCTCACGATCGCGCTGCTGTTGCCGCCGTTCACGCCGTCGATGACCGCCGAGGCCAGCGGGAAGTTGAAGTTCATGGTCAAGTCGTCGGCGTAGTAGCGGGCCAGGTTCACGACGTCGGTGGTGTTCTCGGCGACGAGGATCGACTCCGGCTTGGCGCGGCGCACCTCGGCGGCGAAGTCTTTGAGGACCTGGTGCGTCTCGGCGGTGTCGGACTGGCCGGCGCCGGGGCCGGTCTCCACGAGGTAGCGCGTGGCGTCGAGGCGGAAGCCGTCGGCGCCCTGGCCAAGCCAGTAGCGGGCCAGGCGGAACATCTCGTCCTTCACGGCCGGCGTGCGGTAGTTGAGGTCGGGCATGCCGCTCCAGAAGACGCCGTAGTAGTACGCACCGTTGAGCGGATGCCACGACGGATCGCCGCCCCACGGCTGCCGCCAGCCCGGATCGGTGGCGCTCCAGACGTACCAGTCGCGCTTGGCCGAGGTGGGCGACGACGCGGAGTCGAGGAACCACGGATGCTGCGAGCTGGTGTGGTTCATCACGAAGTCGAGGATGACGCGAATGCCCCGCTGATGGGCCTCGGCGAGAAAGCGATCGAAGTCGGCCTTCGTGCCGTACTCCTTCCCGATGGCCTCGTAGTTCGTCGTGTCGTAGCCGTGATAGCTCGGCGACTCGAAGATCGGCGTGAGCCAGAGCGCGTCGACGCCGAGGTCGTTCTTGAGATAGTCGAGCTTCGCGGTGATCCCGTTCAGATCGCCGACGCCGTCGCCGTTCGTGTCGGAGAAGCTGCGCACGAAAATCTCGTAGAAGACCGCGCCGCGCGCCCACTCGTGGTTCCACGGCTGCGCCGGCAGGGCCGCGCGGCGGCGGGCCGTGAGCGCCGGCGCCGAGGCGCAGGAGACGAGGAGGACGACGACCGCCAGCCGTTTCATCACGAGTGCCGATATTATGGATGGCAAAGGAGCGAACGATGAAGAACGTGCTGGCGCTCGGCGCCATCCTGCTCGCAGCCTCGTGCGTGAAGGGACCGGAAGCGACGTCGACCTCGGCGACGGCGCCCGCGGCGGCGCACGGCGGACCGGTGCGCATCGGCTTCTCCATGGACACGCTGAAGGAAGAGCGCTGGCAGCGCGACAAGCAGATGGTGGAGCAGCGGGCCAAGGAAGTCGGCGCCGTGCTCGACGTGCAAGTGGCCAACGGCGACGACGCCGTGCAGACGAAGCAGGCCGACAACATGCTCACCAAGGGCGTGGACGTCCTCATCGTCGCCCCGCACAACGGCGAGATCGCCGCCTCGATCGTCGACGCCGCCCACCGCAAGGGCGTGCCGGTCATCTCCTACGACCGCCTCATCCGCAACGCCGACGTCGACCTCTACGTCTCCCACCAGGTCGAGCGCATCGGCGAGATGCAGGCCGAGTACGCGCTCCAGCACGTGCCGAAGGGGAACTATCTCCTCATCGGCGGCTCGCCGACCGATTACAACGCCATCCTTCTGCGCAAGGGACAGATGAAGGTGCTGCAGCCGGCCATCGACCGGAAGGACATCAAGATCATTTCCGACCAGTTCGCGCGCGAGTGGAAGGCGGAGGAGGCGCTGCGCCTCACCGAGGACGCGCTGACGCGGACGAACAAGAAGATCGACGCCGTCGTGGCCTCGAACGACGGCACCGCCGGCGGCGCCGTCTCCGCGCTGGAGGCGGCCGGTCTGGCCGGCAAAGTGCTGGTCACCGGGCAGGACGCGCAGAAGGACGCGCTGCAGCGGATCGTCAAGGGGACGCAGACGATGACGATCTACAAGCCGATCAAACCGCTCGCCGACGCCGCCGTCGACGCCGCCCTCAAGCTGGCGAAGAAAGAGCCGGTCGACGCCAAGGACAAGGTCAACAACGGCAAGAAGGACGTGCCGTCGATCCTGATCACGCCGATCGCCGTGGACAAGGGCAACGTCGATGCGACGGTGATCAAGGACGGGTATCACACGCACGCGGAGATTTACGGACAGTGAGATCACGGGGAACAGGAGACAGGTGACAGGTGATGGCCGTCGCGAGAACACAACCTGTCACCTGTCATCTGTTCCCTGCCACCTGGCACCGGCCATGACCCCGCTCCTCGAGATGCGCTCCATCACCAAGCGCTTCCCCGGCGTGCTGGCGCTCGACCGCGTCTCGTTTGACGTGCAAGCCGGTGAGGTTCACGCCCTCGTGGGCGAGAACGGCGCCGGCAAGTCGACGCTGATGAAAATCCTCGGCGGCGTCTACCAGTCGTACGACGGGGAGATCCGCATCGGCGGTCAGCTCCAACGCTTCGCCGGCGTGCGCGAGGCCGAGGACGCCGGCGTCGCCGTCGTCCACCAGGAGCTGTCGCTCGTCCCGGAGTTTTCCATCGCCGAGAACGTCTTCCTCGGCCGGGAGCCGCGCCGCTTCGGCGTGATCCGCGGCGAGGAGGTGCACAGCCGCGCCCAGCGCGGCCTCGACCAGCTCCGCCTCAAGCTCGACGCCCACACACCGGCCGGCTTCCTCGGCATCGGGCAGCAGCATCTCGTCGAGATCGCCAAGGCCCTCACGCACGAAGCGCGCATCCTCGTCCTCGACGAGCCGACCGCGGCGCTCACGCAGAGCGAGGCCGAGGTCCTCTTCGGCATCCTCGGCACGCTGCGCGCCGATGGCGCCGCCATCATCTACATCTCCCACAAGCTCGACGAGGTCTTCCGCCTCGCCGACCGCATCACCGTCCTGCGCGACGGGCGCACCGTCGGCACGAACGCGAAGTCGGACATCGACACGCAGCGCCTGATCGCGCTCATGGTCGGGCGCGAGGTCAACGACATCTTCCCCGAATCGCACCGCGTCCCCGGCGACGTCGTCTTCGAAGCCCGCGGCGTCACCGTCGAAGACCCGAACGTGCGCGGCAAGCTCCTCGTCGACGACGTCAGCATCGCCGTCCGCCGCGGCGAAGTCCTCGGCATCGCCGGCCTCGTCGGCGCGGGACGGAGCGAGTTGATGATGGCCATCTTCGGCGCGCACCCGGGCCGCAGGCGCGGCGACTTCTTCGTGGCCGGCGAGGCCGTGGCGATCGATCAGCCGTCCCACGCCATCGCCGCCGGCATCGGCTTCGTCACCGAGGACCGCAAGCGCTTCGGACTGCTGCTCGACCACACCATCGTCACCAACCTGACTCTGGCCGCGCTGAAGCGGATCTCCGGGCCGCTGGTCACCGACGTCGACGCCGAGACCGCCGCCGGCGAGCGCTCCATGAAGGAGCTGCGCATCAAGGCCCGCTCCGTCTTCACCGTCGTCGGCACGCTCTCGGGCGGCAACCAGCAGAAGGTCGTTCTGGCGAAGTGGCTGCTGACGAATCCGAAGGTGCTGTTTCTCGACGAGCCGACGCGCGGCATCGACGTCGGCGCGAAGCAGGAGATCTACATGCAGATCAACCGCCTGGCCGCGGAGGGCATGGCCATCGTTCTCGTCTCCTCGGAGCTCCCCGAGGTCCTCGGCCTCTCCGACCGCGTGCTCGTCCTGCACGAGGGGCGCATCACCGGCGAGTTCCGGCGCGACGAGGCCGCGGCCGAGGCGGTCATGGCGGCGGCGACAGGACAGGTGCAGCGATGACGGCGATCGACGCGGCGGACGACACTCCGCGCCGCTGGCGCATCTCCGGCGACGTCCTGCGCGCCTACACGATGGTCTTCGCCCTCATTGCCATTTGGATCTTCTTCGCGGTGCGAACGGAGAAGGCGCTGTTCCTCCATCCCGACAACCTCGCCAACCTGCTGAAGCAGATGTCGGTCACGGGCGTGCTCGCCGTCGGCATGCTCTTCGTCATCATCGCCCGGCAGATCGATCTCTCCGTCGGATCGCTCGTCGGCCTGGCCGGCGGCGTCGCCGCGATGTCGCAGGGATGGGGCTTGCTTCCGTCGCTGGCGGCTGCGCTCGTCGTCGGCATCGTGGTCGGCGCGCTGCAGGGAGCGCTCGCCGCTTACGCGAACATCCCCGCGTTCATCGTCACGCTCGGCGGCCTGCTGACGTGGCGCGGCGTCATCCTCTATCTGAGCAAAGGCGAAACGATCCCGGTGCGCCTGCCGGTCTTCCGCATGATCGGGGTGGCCTTGATCACGCCGGCATCGGGGATGGTCCTCGGCGCCGTGGCCATCGCCGCCGTCATCTGGCTGACGCTGCGGCGCAACCGCGCCCGCGCGCGCCACGGCCTGCCGGTTCCGAGCCTGCCCGCGACGGCCGCGCGCATCGTCGTGCCGTCGCTGCTGATCGCCCTCTTCGTCTACACGATGAACCTGCAGGGCGGCGTGCCGCTGCCGGTCATCGTGCTGCTGGCCGTGGCCATGGCCGGGCATTTCCTGACGCAGAGCACGACCTTCGGCCGCTACCTCTACGCCATCGGCAGCAACCCCGACGCCGCCCGCCTCTCCGGCATCAACTCGCAGCGCTATATCCTCGGCGCGTTCGCGCTGCTCGGCGCGCTCGTCGGCATCGCCGCGCTGCTGCACACCGGCCGCGTCGGCAGCGCCTCGCCCGACGCCGGCACGCTCATGGAGCTCGACGCCATCGCTGCCTGCGTGATCGGCGGCACGAGCCTGATGGGCGGGCGGGGCAAGGTCTCCGGCGCCCTCCTCGGCGCGCTGGTGATGGCCAGTCTCGACAACGGCATGTCGCTGCTCAGCGTCGAGAACGCCACGCAGTACATCATCAAGGGGGCGGTGCTGGTGGCCGCCGTCGGATTCGACATGGCGGGAAGGAAAAAGAGTTAGCATTCCTTCTGGAGGCGCACATGTCCATCCGTCGGTTGTTTATTGCTGTGCTCGTCACTCTCTGTTTCGCGCCGCTGCACGCGCAGGATTTCAAGAAGCAGGTCATCTACCAGATCATCACCGACCGCTTCTACAACGGCGACACGTCGAACGACAACCCGTCGCAGAGCTCCGGGCTCTTCGACGGCACGCATACGAACTGGCGCCTCTACTGGGGCGGCGACCTGGCCGGCATCCAGCAGAAGCTGTCGTACCTCTCGGGGATGGGCGTGACGGCGCTCTGGATCTCGCCGCCGGTCGACAACCTGAACCTGAACATCCCCGACGGCAACGGCAACGCCACCGCGCCCTATCACGGCTACGAGGCCCGCGATTTCAAGCGCATCGAGGAGCATTTCGGCGCTTCGACGAACAGCTGGACGGCCTTCGACAACCTCGTCACCGCCGCCCACAACGCCGGGATCAAGATCATCGTCGACTTCGCCCCGAACCACAGCAACGACAACTCTGCCGGCGAATTCGGCTCGCTCTACGACGCCGGCACGTTCGTGGCCGCCTGCAACAACGATCCGAACGGCGACTTCCATCACAACGCCAACGTCAGCGACTGGAACGACCGCTACCAGCTGCAGTACTACACGCTGTTCAACCTCTGCGACATCAACCAGGAAAACGCGGCCATGGACGGCTACCTGAAGGCCGCGCTGCTGCAGCTCGCCCAGCACGGCGTCGACGCCTTCCGCATCGACGCCATCAAGCACGTCACCTGGGGCTGGGAGTACAGCATGAACAACGCGATCTACAACAATGCCCCCAGCTTCGTCTTCGGCGAGTGGTACCAGGGGAACACGGCCGACTCGCTCTACCACGACTCGTACAAGTTCGCGAACAAGAGCGGGATGACGATGCTCGATTTCCCGCTGAACACGGCCGTCCGCGACGTCTTCGCCAGCAACGCCGCCTTCAGCGAGATCGACGGCACGCTGACGACGGAGAACGGCAATTTCACCTGGGCCAACGATCTCGTTACCTTCGTCGACAACCACGACATGGCCCGGCTGCTGAGCGTGAACAACAACACCAGCCGGCTCAACGAAGCGCTGGCCTTCGTGCTCACGTCGCGGGGCATTCCCTGCATTTATTACGGCGACGAGCAGTACCTGCACAACGACACGAGCGGCGGCGGCGATCCGTACAACCGCCCGATGATGGCGTCGTTCAGCACGACGACGACGGCGTACTCGCTGATCCACTCGCTGGCCACGCTGCGCCAGCAGAATCCGGCCCTGGCCTACGGCACGACGCAGCAGCGCTGGATCAACAGCGACGTCTACATCTTCGAACGGAAGTTCTTCAACGACGTCGTCCTCACGGCGATCAACAAGAACGACACGACCGGCTACAGCATCACCGGTCTCAACACCGCGCTGCCGCCGGCGACGTACTCCGACTACCTTTCCGGCCTCCTCGGCGGCTCGTCGATCACGGTGAGCAGCGGCAGCGGCGGCAACAACCCGGTCACGGCGTTCACGCTGCCGGCGCACACGGTGGCGGTATGGCATTCGACCGCGAGCGCGACGGCGCCGCAGGTCGGCTCGATCGGGCCGACGGTGGGCCAGCCGGGCCTGAAGGTGACGATCGCCGGGAAGGGCTTCGGCACCTCGACCGGCAGCGTGCTCTTCGGCACGACAGCGGCGACGATCACGAGCTGGTCGGACACGTCGGTGACGTTCACGGTGCCGTCGGTGGCGAACGGCGTCTACCAGGCGCAGCTGAAGAACAGCGGCGGGACGGCCGCGAACACGATCCAGTTCACGGTGCTGACGGCGAAGCTGATCCCGGTGACGTTCACGGTGAACAACGCCACGCCGACGAGCGTGGGCGACTACATTTTCCTGACCGGGAGCACCATCGAGCTCGGGAACTGGAGCACGACCTGGGACGGCGCCTTCGGCCCGATGCTCTGCCCGAATTACCCGAACTGGTTCATCAACGCCTCGGTTCCCGCCGGGACGGCGATCCAATTCAAGTTCATCAAGATCGCCGCGAACGGCGCCGTGACGTGGGAAGCGGGCTCGAACCACACGTACACGGTGCCGTCGAGCGGAACAGGGTCGGTGACGGTGAACTGGCAGTACTGAGAGCTGATCACTGCAACTGCTGGCGAAGGAACTCTGAGATTCTCTCTTTCGAGACGGCCTTGCCGAGGAGGTAGTAGGCGCGGATCAGCTTTTCGTCGTATCGCGTCTGAAGTGTTCTGGTCTGCGGGAAAGTCCGCGCTTCCTTGTCGGTGCTGTCACTTAAATAATCTCGGACGTCTTTCGGAAACTTCGCCACGAGCTCGTCGATATTGTTCGGCCACGGGTGCACGTGGAACATGGTTTTTTCCGCAACGTTCGGGCAGGAGTAGGTACCGGCCTGCGTTGCCGGATGAGAAAGCGTGCGGTCTTTGATCGCGCTCATCTTGCAGCCGAACAGCTTCGTCACCTGCTTGTCCGCGATATCGAAGTCGTCGAAGGGAATCGAGTCCTTGCCCATGTACGAGGCGACGATGACGTCCGCGCCGCGGTCGACGAGGGGCACGATTCCGGTGTCGTCGGATTTGCCGCCGTCGGCGAGGACGTAATGGCTGCGCAGTGTCTCCGCTTCGACGCCGTTTTGACCGTTCGCCAACGCCATGTAGAAATCGAGAAACAGCGCGCGCACTCCTCCGAGTGCCCCTTCCAACACAGCGGACGAATGCGCTGCGGTCAGCGAAAGCGTGGTGCCGTCAGGCAGACCGCCGGGGAGGTGGAGGCGCGCCATGAGGAACTTCCGGCGCCGCCACTGCTCTCCTTCCGACGCGAAGGCGAGCATGAACCCTTTGCGCGGCTTGTTGTCGTCGACCACCGTGGCGATGCCGTCGGCTGTGGTCTCGAACGGAAAGTGCTCCGAGGGGTCGGAAAGATCGTTGGGAGAGTCGTGCGTCGAGTTGACGATGAAGTACGGCTTCGTCAGCAAAGCGTTCTTGCCGCAGGGGTCTGTCAAGGGGGCGAACGACTGCGGATTGCAGCGCTTGAGGCTCTGATT
>JBKOUP010000295.1:0-4054 GCA_046723495.1 Acidobacteriota bacterium | reverse complement strand
GTCGTCGAGCGCTGGAACGGGGCGAAGTGGATCAGCGGCGACTGAGCCGTCGCGGACGCCTGTGATGATTTCGATTGCTGATCTTTACGCCATCGCCGCAGCAAGACTGGAAGATGCTAAGGTGCTCTCGGCCAACGGCCGTGCTGATGGGGCCGCATACGTCTGCGGCTACGTCGTTGAACTTGCGCTCAAGGCACGGATCTGTGCAATGCTGAATTGGAGTGGTTTCCCTGGGACACGAGGCGAGTTCGAGGACTTCGCCAGCTTCAAGACTCACAAATTGGAGGTGCTCCTTCTTCTGTCCGGCCAGGAGCAACGGATGAAATCAGATCATTTCAAGGACTGGTCACAGGTTGCCACGTGGACTCCCGAGGCACGTTACAGGACCATCGGGCAGACGACACCCGAACAAGCTGCACAGATGGTTGCCTCGGCAGAAAGACTTCTGGAGGTCCTATGAATCAGCTGCCCGAGAAAGTTCGCCAGGTCGAAGTCGATATCGCCCAGGAGAAGGGCCCGTTCAATCTGTACGCACTCTTGGCGCGTGAGGATCTGTGGGACAGGTGGGATCTTGTGGTTTCTGCTCCATGGGCTCACGAAGCTGATGGGTTTACGTATGAATATATGGCAAATTCGCTGAAACGGCGTCTCGAGCCCACCGACATGGTGCGACTGGCTCGCGTTGTCGTGCTCGATGCAACCGAAGATGCCGTTCGATCGTTCACCGAAAACTATGATGTCGAGCATGGGAAACTCGAACTGGACAATCTGGATCGCCGTTTTGGCTTGCCTGTGAAATTCGGATACCTGATCACGTCCAGGCGAGCCGCCTGACGCGCGGCTGACGGCCTATCCCAAGAAGCTCTTGAACTGCTCCTTGTCGATGGCCTTGTCGTAGGCGGCGCGGGCGCTGATTTTCCCTTCCTCGAAGAGGCGTTTGATCGAGGTGTCCATGTCGATCATCCCCTCCTTCACGCCCGTCTGGATGGCCGACGTGACCTGCGACGTCTTTCCTTCGCGGATCATGTTGCCGATGGCGGGGGAGGCGAAGAGCATCTCCAGGGCGGCGATGCGGCCGCCCTCGAGCCTCGGCAGGAGCTGCTGGGCGATCACGGCGCGGATCGTGTCGCCGAGGACGTTGCGGATGCCCTCCTGTTCGCCGGCGGGAAAGACGCTGATCACGCGGTCCATCGTCTTGGCGGCGTTGTTCGTATGCAGCGTGCCGAACACCAGCGTTCCGCGCTCGGCGGCGCTCAGGGCCATCTGGATCGTCTCCAGGTCGCGCATCTCGCCGACCAGGATGATGTCGGGATCTTCCCGCCCGGCCGCCTTCAGCGCCTCGGCGAACGACGTCGCGTGCGTGCCGATCTCGCGCTGGTGGATCAGGCACTTCTTGTTCGGATGGACGAACTCGATCGGGTCCTCGATGGTGATGATGTGCAGCGCCCGCGTCTCGTTGATCAGGTCGATGATCGCGGCCAGCGTCGTCGACTTCCCCGATCCGGTCGGTCCCGTCATCAGCACCAATCCGCTGCGGATCTCCGCGACCCTCCGCATCTGCTCTGGAAGCCCGAGCTGCTCGATGGTGAGGATCTTCTCCGGAATGAGGCGGAAGACCGCCCCCGCGCCGCGCTGCTGGCGAAAGAGGTTCACGCGATAGCGGGCCAGGCCGGGGATCTCGTAGGAGAAATCGACGTCGCCGCTGCCGAGGTAATCGGACCAGATCCGCGGCGGGGTGACCTGCTCCAGCATCTCGACGAAGTCCGTCTCCTTGATCACGCGGTAGCGGATCGGCTCCATGTGTCCGGAGGTGCGGAGCATCGGCGGGCGGCCCACGGTGAGGTGGAAGTCGGACGCGCCGTGGTCGTTCATCAGGCGGAGGAAGCGGTCGATCTTCTGCATCAGGCGCTTCCTCTCCGCAGGAACTCCGCGCTGACGAGCGGCTCGAAGTCTTCCTTCTTCAGCGCGGCCAGGTATCCGGTCTCGGGCGAGATGAGGTCGCGGCGCACGAGGTCCTTCAGGGCATCGTCGAAGGTCTGGTTGCCGGCGGCGCGGCCGACCTGCATGGCCGAGTAGAGCTGGTAGGTCTTCTCGTCGCGGATCATGCTGGCCACGTTCGTCGTCCCCTTCAGGACCTCGAAGCAGGCCACGCGCTTGCGGCCGGCCTTCGCCGGGAGGAGGCGCTGGGCGATGACGAACTTGAGCGACTCCGAGAGCGAGGCCCGGATCTGGGGCTGCTCGTCGACGGCGAAGCTGGAGAGGAGGCGGTCGACTGCTTTCGGCGCCGAGGTCGAGCTGAGCGTGCCGAGGACGATGTGGCCGGTCTCGGCGGCGGTCAGCGCCAGCGAGATCGACTCGTTGTCGCGCAGCTCGCCGATGACGATGACGTCGGGGTCTTCGCGCAGCGCCGCCCGCAGCGCCCGCGCGAATGACTCCGTGTGCGTGCCGACCTCGCGCTGGTTGATCAGGCAGTTCTTGAAGGGGTGCACGAACTCGACCGGATCCTCGAGCGTGATGACGTGGTCATGGCGGGTCTCGTTGAAGAGATTCACGAGCGCGGCGAGGGTCGTCGACTTCCCCGACCCCGACGGCCCGCAGATGAGGACGAGTCCCTGATGGTAGTCGGCGATCTCGGCGAGGTGCGCGGGCAGGCCGAGCTCCTGGATGGTCGGCGGCATGTCGGGGATGACGCGGAAAACGCCGTGCACGCCGCGGTGATCGATGAAGACGTTGCCGCGGTAGCGGCCGGCCTGCGGGATCGTGTAGCAGAAGTCGAGCTGGTAGTGCTTCTGCAGCGTTTGCCACTGCCCTTCGCTGAGGATCTCCTTCACCATCGACTCGGTGTCGTCGGCGCTGAACGGCTCCCCTTGCGCGCGCAGCAGCTCGGCGGCCACGCGGACGACCGGCGGCTGCCCGACGGTGAGGTGGAGGTCGGACGCGCCGGTGTTGCGCGTGTGGATCAGGAAGGTGTGCAGGCGCGGCTCGCCCTGGATCGAGCGCGCCTTCAGGGCCTGCTCGCGCACACCGGCGACCTGCTGGGCCTTCGCGGCGTCGTCGCCGGAGAGATCGTTGAGGATGGTCACGGCGCGCGAGCGGACGTTGCGGTCGGCGTCGGTCGTGGCCACCTTCGTCAGCACCTGCGGCACCTGCGGATGGGAGAAGCCTTTGAGGGCGTCGAGGACTTCGATGCGCACGTTGGGCTGAGGATCGGCGAGCATTTTTCCGAGAGCATTGAGGGCGCGCGGATCGCCGATGCGGCCGAGCGCTTCGACGGCGGTCCAGCGGACGTCTTCGTCGGCCAGCGCGGCCATGAGCGGCTCGACCGCGCGCGGGTCCTTGAGACGCCCCAGCGTGTCGGCGGCGGCGATGCGGATCCACCAGTCGGGGTCCTTCAGCAGCGGGATCGTGGACGGGACGATGCGCACGTCGTCGAAGAGGCTGGCGATGCCGATGGCGGCCGCGCGGGTCTCCTCGTCGGCGTCGGCGAGGAGCTCGATCATCGGCTCGATGATGTCGTCGCCGAACTCGCGCAGCGAATCGATGGCCCGGGCGCGCACGAAGCCGGGCAGCGTGCGCGTGAAGTTGACGTAGCGCTTGATGACTTCGTGGACGTCGCCGATGCCGACGAGGATCTTCAGGACGGCCGTGCGCGTGCCGGCGTGGCCGGCGGCGACGAGCGGCAGGAGCTGGTCGGCGAACTCGGGGCCGCGCTTCGCGGCCACGCCGCGCAAGGCCTCGGCGATGGTCTGCTGCGCGCTGTACGAGGCGTGCGGGAGCTGCTCGACGAGCAGCGGCACGACCGCGCCGCCGGCGCGCGTGGCCAGGAATTCGAGGGCCTTGTCGGCGATGGCGCGGTCGCCGTCGCGGGCCAGCTGCTGCCATCGCGCCAGGGAACGCGGATCGAGGTCGAGCTGGGCGAGCCTGTCGATGATGACGGCGCGGTCGTCGAGCGCGGTCGACTCGAGAGTCCAGAGCAGCGACTCCAGCGCCTGGCTCGGCGGCATCTCCAAGACCAGGCGGCGCGCGGTCTGCTGCAGGTCGCGCGTCTCCTTCG
>JBKOUP010000028.1:0-2980 GCA_046723495.1 Acidobacteriota bacterium | reverse complement strand
ATTCGTCGCAGCGGCGTGGCGGCCGGCGACGCGGGGCTCGACCGCACCGACCGCGACGTCCCCGCGTGGGTCGTGGCCGTGGTGCCGCTCGCCGTCGTCGTGACACTGTTCGCGGTGCCGGGGTTGCTCGCCGGCAACATGTCGCTCGTTCCGCGCCTCATCGCCGCGATCGCCGTGGCCATCTTCGGCGTCTGCTTCGTCGTCGTGTCGTCGCGCATCGTCGGGCTGATCGGCGTCTCCTCGAATCCGACCTCGGCGATGACGCTGGTGACGTTGCTCGGGGTCTCGGTCGTCTTCGTGCTCCTCGGCTGGCGCGATCCGTCGGCGCGCGCGGCCATCCTCACCGTCGGCACCGTCGTCTGCATCGCCGCGTCGAAGGCCGGCGACATCTCGCAGGATCTGAAGACGGGCTGGCTCGTCGGCGCGACGCCGGCGCGGCAGCAGTTCGGCCAGTTCATCGGCGCGGCGTTCGCCTGCTGGGCCATCGCCGGCACGGTGCTGCTCCTCGGCCGCGCCTTCACGTTCGGCTCGACGGAGCTCCCCGCCCCGCAGGCCACGCTGATGAAGAC
Organism: Acidobacteriota bacterium; assembly: GCA_046723495.1. GTDB lineage: Bacteria > Acidobacteriota > Thermoanaerobaculia > Gp7-AA8 > Gp7-AA8 > DATDFB01. Next base: position 2,411 of record JBKOUP010000028.1, on the reverse strand, counting down.
GGTGATCGAGGGCGTGCTCGCGGGCTCGCTGCCGTGGCCGCTCGTCGGGACCGGCGCGTCGCTGGCGGTGTGCGCGCTGCTGGCCGGACTGCCGGGGCTGTCGTTCGCGGTCGGGATTTACCTCCCGCTGTCGACGCTGGCGCCGGTCTTCGTCGGCGGAATCGTGCGCAGGCTCGTCGGCGAAAGGAAGTCCGGCAAGAGCGACCCCGGCGTCCTCGCCGCCAGCGGCATGATCGCCGGCGAAGGGCTGGCGGGCGTGGCGATCGCGTTCCTCATCGCCGGCGGGACGAAGTTCCCCGGACTGAAGGCGGCGCTCGCGAGCGTCCACTTCGCGGCGAAGGGATTCACGTACGTGACGGGGGCGACGGCGACGGTGATCGGCATTGTGCTGGTGATCGCGATTTGCGCGATGCTGTACCGGGCGGGCAGCCACGATTAAACAGACGGGTCGAGAACACGGAGCCTTTCAAAATAATCGCGATAGAAGCCACGATCCCTCGTCAGGAGCTGATCGGCCTGTTTCTGCGCGTGCGCTCCGATGAGAAAATCCGCCGCGACACGTTTGCGCCGACCGCCGCGCGCGTGGTATCGCCGCCATGCACGGGCAGCTGCGAGCGCGGCATCTCGCTCGATCGTCGCATAGGCGATCGGCAAAGTGTCCATCGCCTGCACGAAGTCGATTTCGACATCGAAGATCGCCGCGGTTTCAATCCATACGACTTCGCACGCGACAACGACTCCTTCGGCCAAGCATTGCCTCAGAACATCCGCCGAACGCCTTCCGAACTCCTCATCGGCCTTGAACACGTCGATGAGAACGTTCGTGTCGACCGCGGTGATCATTTCTCGCCACGAATCCGCTTCATGATGCGTTCGGTGCTGCCTTTGCCGGCAGCGCCGTAGACGCGGCTCACCGGATCGGAGGCTGTCTCCTTCACCGCCACGAGCTTGCCGCCTTCGGCGCGAAATCTGAGGTTCGTCCCCGGCATAATGCCGAGACGGCGGCGAATCTCTCCAGGGATCGTGACTTGCCCGCGTTCAGTGACGATGGCGTTCGCCGTTTTCCTGGCCATATCGATTTACAGTAACAGATCTCATGAAGCGCCTCCTCCTCATCCTCGCTTTCACCGCCTCCGCGGCCCGCGCCCAGTCGATCACCTGGATCAAGTTCGACCCGGCGGCGGTCCGTACCGGCCGCACGGCGCCGGCGACGCTGGAGCTGCTGCTCACCAGCACTGCCACGGCTGTGCGTCTCGACTACGCCGGCGGCGGCTCGATCGCGCTGACGCAGACGTCGGCGAACCGCTGGAGCGCCAGCGTGCCGGCGGCGCAGCTCCTGGCGGGCTACAGCGACAGCGCCGTCAATCATAACCTCGTCGGCTTCGTCCGCATCCTCGGCGCAGGCGGCGCGACGGTCTCTTCGTACAACACCTTCATCAACGTCGTCGACAAGAACGTCCCCGCCGCAACCATCCGCCAGCTCGACGCCGGCGCGCGCGCGACGGCGCGCATCCTCAACGTCTACCGGCCGAACATCACCGTCAACGACATCCAGAGCGCCATCCAGCAGTTCTATGCGTATTACCGCGACGACTTCGACTTCGTGCAGGTCGTCTTCGCCCTGCCGAGCTGGCCGGCGAACCGCTACCACGGCATGACCCGCAACGACGTCGGCGGCATCGGCGCGGCGTTCCTCAACGTCGGCGCGTCGTTCGGCAGCGCGGCGAAGCTGAAGGGCTACACGGTCTTCCCAATCGACACGCTCTTCGACTGCGGCGAGAGCGCGTTCTCGCACGAGCTCGGGCACCAGTGGATCAACTTCCTCAAGAACCCGAGCCTGGCCACCGGCACGCCGCATTGGCCGCCGTCGACGATGGCCCGCGGCATCATGGGGCTGAGCATTCCCGGCCAGGGCGCGGGCGGCGATTTCCCGTACAAGATCGAGATGGTCAACGGCACGACCGCGCACGTGACCATCTCCACGGTCACGCAGGAGTTCGGCGACTTCGATCTCTATCTGATGGGATTCCTCCCCGCCTCGGCCGTCGCGCCGGGCATCGTGATCCAGGGCAACGGCTGCGCCGACTGCATGGTGCCGGCGTCGCCGATCACGATCGCCGACGTGATCGGCGCGAACGGTCCGCGCATCCCGAATTCGACGTCGTCGCAGCGCTCGTTCCGCGTCGGCACGGTCGTCGTCAGCCGCGATCGCCTGCTCAACGACGAAGAGATGGCTGTCTTCGAGTTCTTCGCCGCGCGCGGCGAAGCGTCGTCGATCCTCCCCTACAGCTCAGGCCTGGTGCACGGCACGACGAAGCCGTTCTTCGTCGCCACGCGCGGACTCGGCAGCGTCGATTTACGCCTGGAGCTGCCGCCGCCGCGGCGGCGATCGGCGAAGCACTGACTCAGTC
>JBKOUP010000317.1:0-3100 GCA_046723495.1 Acidobacteriota bacterium | reverse complement strand
GTGCGCGTCACCGCCGCGTGCTGCAGCGCATGGCCTCGGAATGTCTGGATGCAACGGCCGGGAACGACCTGCGACAGCTCGCCCGGGAGCGCCGGCCCGATGGAGCCGAGGATGCGGCCATAGCAGAAGATGTCGCCGGCGGTGAAGAGGTTCGCCTGATCGTTCTGATGCAGATCGGCCGTCATCTTCACGGCCAGGCCGTTCGGCGCCGCGGCTTTCAGCGCCGTCAACAGCGACGAGCCGGAGATGTCTCCGCTCCAGACGACGTCCTGCAGCGTCCCCATCCAGTTGCCGACTGCGCCGTAGCTCGAGCCCGCGCCGGCGATGCGCCCGTTGAGCTGCCGCAGTTCCGGGACGGTCATCAATCCGCTGAAGCCCGCGCCGTTCGGCAGGGTCACGGCGATGCGGACGCCGTAGACGGCGCTGCGGGACTGCTGGTCGGGGTCGAGGTCGACGAGCTTGGCGATGTCGTAGTAGCCGTCCTTGCCGTCGCTCAGCGGCGTGTTCGGACTGGGGCTGATCACCGGTGCGCCGATGACCGGGTCGGCGCTGCTCGACGTGATCTCCGTGCCGCCGGGGCCGACGCCGCTCAGCACCGCGCACTCCTGCAGCCACCACTGCGCGACGCCGTTCGGATTCCAGCCGGCGGCATTAGGATCGTACTGATCGTCGCCGGTCTCGAGCGGCGTGCTGGGGATGTAGTTCTCGGTGATGTTGTTGATCGTGCTCGGGGCCGTGTAGAAGAGACCCGAAAAGTGCAGACGGGGAAGGTCGAGATAGCACATGACCAGCTCCTTCTGGAATCGGATTGGGTGGGGGAGGCCGCGCCGAGGATAGCATGAACGCCATCCTTATGGGGAAGGCTACGCCGCCGCTTCCGCCCCCTTTCGCCCTACCGCCCCGGCCACGCGCGCATCGACGCGCAGCAGCCAATCGAGCGACAATCGTCCCCCGCCGAGGAGCGTGAGGGCGACGCAGATCGCCAGCATGGCCAGCGGCAGCTCGACTCCGCGCACGGCGGCGAAGAGCTTGTTCCCGCCGCTTTGGGGGTCGCGGAGAGCATCGGGGAGCTGCACGACGAACGTGGCCACGAACATCGTGCCGGCCAGGAGGAGCGCATCGAGTCGCGTGAGAAGCCCGGCGATCAGGAGCACGGCGCAGACGAGCTCGGAGTACGCCGCGACGTAGCCGAGGAACACCGGCAAGCCGTAGGAGGGCATGTCGTGGGCGAAGGTGGCCGCGCCGCCGGCGCCGAAGACCTTCCCGTAGCCGTGAGGGAGGAAGATCAGCCCCGCCGCGAGGCGCAGGAACAGCGCGGTCGCGTCGACGGGCCACCTCTTCATACCGCGTGGATCCTCGGGCCGGTCATCTTGTTGTGTGCCCTCTATCTTGCCACATTCCTTGCTCTGGGCATGCTCGCCGCGGCCGCCAGCTGGCCGTTTTTCAAGTGGGTCGACCTCGCTGCCATCGTCGTCGCCACCGGCGCGACCATTGCCATCGTCGAGCGCGGCCGGTGGTCGCTCGGCCTGGCCATCGCGCCGCGGCGCGCCCTCGCCGAGCTCCTCGGCGGCGCGACGTTCGCGGCCGTCCTCATCGTCGCCGCCGACCGCCTCATTGCTCTCTCCGCGACCTTGCGGCACGGCCGCGGCGGCGGATTTCCGTGGCTCGAGCTCGTCGTCGTCTTCGTCCCCGCCGCGCTGCACGAGGAGCTGGCCTTCCGCGGCTACATCTATCAGAAGCTGCGGACGTGGAATCGCGGCGGCGCCATCGCCATCACCTCGTGCCTCTTCGCCGCGCTGCACGGCGGCAACTGGGGCATCACGCCGATCGCGCTGGCCAACCTGCTGCTCGCCGGCGTCCTCCTCGCGCTGGCCTACGAGCGGACGGGGCATCTCTGGCTGCCGATCGGCGTCCACCTCGGCTGGAACCTCGTCTCCGGCCCGATCCTCGGCTACGACGTGAGCGGCTACGTCGCCGGCACGACCGTGCTGACCGCACGCGCGGCCGGCCCGCCGTGGATGACCGGCGGCGCGTTCGGGATCGAGGGGAGCGTCTGCACGCTCGCCGTTGAATTGCTCGGGATTATTGCGCTCGCCAGAAAGGTATGATCCGAACGCCATGAAAGACATCTACATCCTCGACGGCGCCCGCACGCCCATGGCCGAGTACAACGGCAACTTCGCCGACGTCAGCGCCATCGACCTGGCCGCCGTCGCTGCCAAAGAAGCACTGACCCGCTCCGGCGTCGCGCCCGAGCAGATCGACCACGTCATCGTCGGCAACGCCATGCAGACCTCGGGCGACGCCATCTACGGCGCGCGCCACGTCGGCCTCAAGGCCGGCGTCCCGAAGAACGTCCCCGCGCTCACCGTGAACCGCCTCTGCGGCTCCGGCATCCAGTCGCTCATCAGCGCCGCCGAGCAGATCGAGCTCGGCGAGTCGACGCGCGTCCTGGCCGGCGGCATGGAGAACATGTCCCAGGCGCCCTACGTCATCCGCGGCGCGCGCAAGGGTCTCAAGCTCGGCCAGGCGCCGATGGAAGACTCGCTCATGGTCGCCCTCCTCGACACCTACTGCGGCTACTACATGGCCCAGACCTCGGACAACCTGGCGCGCAAGTACGACATCTCTCGCGAGCAGCAGGACGAGTTCGCGCTGCGCAGCCAGCAATGCGCGGGCGAGGCCGCGAAGGCCGGCAAGTTCAAGGACGAGATCGTGCCCGTGACCGCGGGGAAGAAGACCATCAGCGAGGACGATCACCTCCGTCCCGAAACGACGATGGAAGGGCTGGCCAAGCTGCGCCCGGCCTTCGCGAAGGACGGCTTCGTCACCGCCGGCAACGCCTCGGGTATCGTCGACGGCGCGGCCATGGTCGTCGTGTCGGAAACGGTCAACGGCAAGCAGCCCCTCGGACGCATTGTCTCCTGGGGCATCAGCGGATGCGATCCGGAGATCATGGGCATCGGCCCGGTGCCGGCGACGCAGATCGCGCTCGAGGAAGCGACAACGATTCTGGCCGGCGGCATGGAGAACATGTCGCAGGCTCCTTACGTCGTCCGCGGCGCCCGCAAGGGTCTCCGGCTCGGGCAGAGTCCGATGG